>CAYOCZ010000134.1:2046-8087 GCA_964402475.1 uncultured bacterium
CTGTCGTGTCACCGGGATTCCCATTGCCTTGACATGCTTCCGACTAGAAATTGGGAAGTGTCCCTCTTTTCCCCACACGGCCGATATGTGTGCTGTCCGTCGCGGTCGACTGCGCTGCACACAGCATCAGCGGTTCAGCAGCTGTTCCAGATGCTGGGTCAGGATGTTGATTTCGAACTCGGCCCAGAGCGGGAGATGGTCGCTGATCTGCCTCTTTCCTCCCTTGGGCCGGGCGTCCTGGTACAGGACCTGGTTGAAGGGCACGATGTTGCACCTGCCGGCGAACTTGATGTCCGCCGCCTTGGCGGCCCAGACGATCTTGTCATAGGTGCCGGTCCGCAGGAGGTTGGTCTTGAGCGTCTTCAGGATCGGCGGCATCTGGAACCCGTGCTTGACCAGCGCGTTGAAGAACCGGTCGCCGTCCTTCTTGATGTTGAAGTCGCCGACCACGAACAGGTCCTGGTCGACGACCTTGGCCTTCGGCGTCTTCGACATCTTGTCGATCCTCCCGGCCAGCACGTCGATTTCGCGTTCCTTGAAGCTGGCCTTGCTGTCGAAGATGTGGACCGAGACCAGCGTGAAATCAAACCGGCCGGCCTTGAACGAGGCGCAGTAGGGCATCCGGTGCAACTGGAACCCTTCGTGGTCGGCCGACCTGACGTCAAGGGCGATATCGGACGCCAGACCCGTCGCCTCGACGGTCCGCTCGTCGTAGATGAACGCGAAGCGCTCGTTGTTGCCGGTCACGTCCGATACCAGCACGCGGTACTTGCCGGGCAGGATTTCTTGGAGCTTGGCCAGGCCCCGCAGGTCGGTTTTGATCTCCTGGACGGCCACGATGTCGAATCGCTCGATGATGTCGGCCATGTACTTGAGCGCGCGCCAGGTCTTCTTCTCGGAGAAGTTCTGGATGTTCCATGTCGCGATAATCAGGTTGACGTCGACCTGCCGGCTCGGGACTGCGAAGCCTCCCTTGTCCATGAGCTTCATCAGCCTGCGCCGTTCCCTCGCGATGAGCTTGGTGTCCTGTGGTACTGTCATGCATCACTCCTTTGGGTCAGTGCTCGTAGCTGGGCCGGTCACAGGCCCGGCCTTGTCTGGTCACTGTCTTGCCTTCAGTATCCGGACCAGCGCCAGGTTGCGCCCTGCGTCGTCGTTGTCAGCATCCTCCTCGATGGCCCGCTCGAACTCGCGTTGTGCCTGACTGAGGCTATCCATCTTCAGATAGGCATACCCGAGAGAGTTCGAGATGTAGCTCAGCACTTCCTTCCGGCTGTCCGGCCTCGACCGAAGTCCGGCCCGAATCTGCACCGGGGATTGCGGGGACACGCTGCTATTCCATATCCGTCAATGCCGGATTCGGCTCGGGCATGGGTCGATTCTAGGACTCGCGGGCGGGCGTGTCAAGCCGAAAGCCGCGAGAATTAACAGGGCGGGTACAAATGTCGGTCAGAATGTCGGTACGACTGCGGGTATGACCGCGAGAACAATAGCGGGTGGAACGGCTCCCCACCCGACCCCTCTTCCGCGCAAGCGAAGATAACCCCGTACTTTTCTGCCGGAAAGAGCGGATTATACAACGAGGACAGCAGTATGAGCAGACGTAGATACCATATGCCGCATCATGAGAGCCCGCATGAGCTGCGGCTGCGGGCCATCGTGGACGACCAGGCTGACCGGTGATGAGGAACAGCTAGGTCGAGAAGCAGCGCTCAGGTCCTGACTCAGAACCTTCACCTTACCTCGCATCGTAGCTCTTACCGTATTCCTCACCGGATACTGAGCCGGGTAGCGAACCAGACCGGAAAGCAGGTCGGCAAGTGGATGGCGAACGAGGTCTCGAACCGGACCGGAATTCGGTTGCGGCACTGGACCGCGCATTCTTCCGGCGATTCTACCGAAAGCCGTTCCAGTAACTGGTTTCGGCATCAGTCCATTCATCTAAGCTCTTAAGAAACCTCAAGTTGATGGTCATTTCGTATCCTCAACCGGTTCGTCGAAGGCTATCCCCCCCGGTAATCTGGGGGCAGCTCCCCCCACGGCCGTCAGTGCCCGGTTTGACGGCCCGGAACTGGGAGCTATATTCTCGCATGCGCACCGACAAGCAGCGCATCGCCAAGTACAAGGCCAAGACCGACCCGGCTGTAGTCCGCAGGAAAGTCGCGGCAAGGCTACCCGAGATGGTGGCCACCTACGCTGCCTTTGCTCACGACATGGAGGCTGTGGAGAGAGCCGTCTTGGCTGTGCTCGACCAGGAGAAGGTCAGGGTCATCCAGGTGCTGTACTTCGCCTTCGCGAGGCAGCTTTGGAGTTACACGAAGAAGTACTCGAGCGTAGCCCTGGTCTCTCTGGCCCAGTCGAAGAAGGACGTGTGGCGCGCCCGGGGGCTCGACGACCGAGTCTTGAGGAGACTCGCGCAGGACTTATTCGGTATCACCCTGCCCTGACGGGAAGCGCACATAGCGGCAGGAGTTGCAGGCGCACGGGCCGCTGAGTTGACTTTCGGCAGCAGTCTGTTACCATGTCAGTCCGCACCGACAATACAGCAATGGCGATTGACGATTAACGAACGACGGAGCCGGGACGCGGGCCGTATCGGCCGGCGGCGCGCTCCGTGGATTGGAGACATGATGGCTGAATCCTGTGTGATGCTCAGCGGCCAGCCGCTGGAGATACGCTGGCACGGCCGCGGCGGGCAGGGCGCGAAGACCGCGGCGCTCTTGTTCGGCGAAGCCGCGCTCGATACCGGGATGTACATTCAGGCGTTCCCGGAATACGGGCCGGAGCGCATGGGCGCGCCGGTGGCCGCGTTCAATCGGCTGTCCGACAAGCCGATCCACTCTCACGCCGGCGTGAAAACACCGCGCGTCGTGGTCGTGCTCGATGCTTCGCTTATCGAGCCGGCAAAGGTCACCGAGGGCCTGGCGGACGACGGCATCCTGCTCGTGAACTCGAACCTCGACCCGGCCGCCCTGCGCAAGCGGTTGAACCTGCCGTCGGGCATCAAGCTCTACGTTGTGGACGCCTCGAAGATAGCGATGGAGACCGTGGGCAAGAACGTGCCCAACACGCCGATGCTCGGCGCGTTGGTGAAAGCGACCGGTGTGCTCGAGTTCGAGCCGTTGATGGAGGCGATCAAGCACAAGCTGGGCGAGAAGTTCCGGGGCGGCAAGGAGAAGTTCATCGAGCCGAACCTGGTCAGCGTGCGCCGAGCGTACGAGGAAGTGAGGTGCTAGGATGGCGAAGCTGAAGAGCTGGAAAGAACTGCCTTGCGGAGCGATTATCGACGACCCCAAGGCCGTGCTCGACAACAAGACCGGCGCGTGGCGATCGCAGCGCCCGGTCTGGAGCGCGGAGAAGTGCATCCACTGCCTGACGTGTTGGATCTACTGCCCGGACGCGGCCATCATGGTCAAGGACGGCAAGATGACCGGCATCAACTACGACTACTGTAAGGGCTGCGGCATCTGCGCGAGCGTCTGCCCGCCCAAGACCCACGCCATCGAGATGGAGGAGGAGCGGAAGTGAGGCATTTCAGATTGCGGATTTCAAATTGCAGATTGGCGGACGGGAGGCGGACGTGATTCTAGCCAAGACCGGGAATGAGGCGCTGGCGTATGCGATGAGGCAGATCAACCCGGACGTGGTTGCCGCCTACCCGATAACGCCCTCGACCGAAATCGTGCAGATATTCGCCCAGTACGTGAGCGACGGCAAGGTCGACTCCGAATTCGTGGCGGTGGAGAGCGAGCATTCGGCGATGGCCGCCTGCATCGGCTCGGCCGCGTCCGGCTGCCGGACGATGACCGCGACCGCGTCGCAGGGGCTTGCCCTGATGCACGAGATGCTGTTCATCGCCGGGGGATTGAGGTTGCCGATCGTGGTACCCATCGCCTCGCGCTCGCTGTCGTCGCCGCTGAACATCCACGGCGACCACTCCGACTCGCTCGCCTCGCGGGACTCGGGCTGGATGCAGTTCTTCTGTGAGTCGGTGCAGGAGGGCTACGACACGCTTATCCAGTGCGTGAAGATTGCCGAGCGGGCGTCGCTTCCCGCCATCTGCGCCGTTGACGGCTTCATCCTGTCCCACTGCATGGAGCGGATCGAGACCTTCGACGACAAGCCGGTGCGCGAGTTCCTCGGCGCGTACAAGCCGAACTACAACCTGCTCGACTACCAGCGGCCGATTCTCGTCGGCCCGGCGACGATGCAGGACTACTTCTTCGAGTTCAAGCGCACCCAGATTGAAGGCATGAACCAGGCGCTGCCGATAATCGAGGCGGTGCAGGCCGAGTTCAAGGAGAAGTTCGGCCGGGGCTACGGAGTCATCGAGGAGTACCGCTGCGAGGACGCTACGGCGGTCGTGCTCTTGATGGGCTCGGCCTGCGGCACGATGCGTGACGCGGTCGACACAATGCGCAACCAGGGGAAGAAAGTCGGGATGGTGAAACTGCGTGTTTTCCGGCCCCTGCCGCACCAGTTGCTGAAGGAGACGCTCAAGCGGTTCAAGACGGTTGCGGTGATGGACCGGGCCGACGCGGTCAACTCTTACGGCGGTCCGCTTTTCACCGAAACGACTTCCGCGCTCTACGACCTGGACGCTCGGCCCAAGGTGCTTTCGTACGTCTACGGGCTCGGCGGCAAGGAGTTCTCGCTGGCCGACGCCGCGACGGTGCTCGAACAGGCGTATGCGGGCAAGAAAGAAGACCTCGTGACCTACGTAGGAGTGAGGTGAGCCATGGCACGACTAAAGGACCTCTGCAAGAATCCCGAGCTCTTTTCGAGCGGCCATCGCGCCTGCGCCGGTTGCGGTGAAGCGCTGGCGGTACGGCAGATACTGCTGGCCGCGCCCCAACCGGTTATCGGCATCATGCCGACCGGCTGCACCGAGATCTTCTCGTCCATCTACCCGCAGTCGGCGTGGCAGATACCGATGATCCACACCGCTTTTGAGACCACGGCTTCGACCGCGTCCGGCGTCATCGCGGCGTACAACTTCCACAAGAAGATGGGCAACATCAAAGAGGACGTGAAGTTCATCGCGTTCGCCGGCGACGGCGGGACCTATGACATCGGGTTCCAGGCCATATCCGGCGCGTTCGAGCGCCGGCACAAGTTCCTCTACGTCTGCACCGACAACGAAGGCTACATGAACACCGGTATCCAGCGGAGCTCGGCCACGCCCTACGGCGCGCACACGACCACATCGCCCGCGGGCACGGTGATACCGGGCAAGACGATGCCGCGCAAGGATATCATGGAAATCATGATTGCCCACAACGCGGCGTACGCGGCGCAAGCCACCATCGCGCTCTGGAACGACCTCGTTACGAAGGTCGGCAAGGCGCTGGCCGCGGACGGACCGAGTTTTCTGAACGTGCTCGTGCCCTGTCCGCTCGGCTGGGGACATGCCGGCAACCTGACGGTCGAGGTGTCGAAGCTCGCGGCCGACACCTGCTTCTGGCCGATCTACGAGTGCGAGAACGGCAAGTACAGAATCAACTACGAGCCGAAGGAGAAGAAGCCGGTCGAGGAGTTCATGAAACCGCAGGGCCGGTTCAGCCACTTGTTCAAGGACGAGAAGGGCAAGGCAGTCATTGCCGAAGTCCAGCGCCAGATTGACGCGCAGTGGGCCTTGCTCCACAAGCGGCAAGAGGCGTTCGGGATGTCCTGAGTGGCACAAGCCCAAGCTCAAGCACAAGCATGCGGGCCGGCGAGCGCCGGCCCGCGGGTATTGACACCGGGGCAAGTGCGGGGGAGACGGGTTCGGAGGTGCGTATGGAGAGAATAGCCATCCTTTCCGCGTTCCTGCTGTTGTTGCTCGGCGGCTGACCTTCCGGCGCGAGGGCTGCCGGTCGGCAGTTCTCAGCGGAGCCGCACGATGGAATCGGGGTGGTCGCGGTTGAAACCACAAGCCGCTAGCACTGGTTCGGTTGCGGTCGGCGCGTCCCACGGTTCGGGCACTGAGCCGCCGGCCTCCGGTCTAACCCGAATCCCGATATAGGATCGCGGATTCGACGCGAAGGCGGCATTGACGCTGG
>CAYOCZ010000135.1:0-8080 GCA_964402475.1 uncultured bacterium
CTAGCGCGTTACCTTGATCCGCACCGGGTATCCTCTGAACCTGAACCTCTTCCGGATTTCCGCAATCACGAAACGCTCATACGCCGGCGTGATTACGGTGGGCTTGGTCACCCGCAGCCGGAAGGTCGGCGGCCGCGTGCCGACCTGGCTCAGTGCGATTACGCGACAGTCAAATCGGGGCTGGTTCTTCTCGAGTAACGGGAGGATTTTGTCGCGGAGCTTTGCCCCGCTCATCTGTTGCCCGCCGTTCTCCCAGACCCGGCGGGCCTCGTGTACGGCCTCGGTTACGCCGAGGCCCTGCAGCACCGAGGTGAACATCACCGGTGCATAGTCGGCGAACCGAAGCTCCTTCTTCACCCAGTCGCGCACCTTGTCCTTGAGATTCTCGGGCACAGTGTCCATCTTGTTGGCGACGACGACCAGTCCTCGGCTCCGCTCCTCAACGAGGTTGACGATGCGCTTGTCCTGGTTGGTTGGGCCGTCGAAAGCGTCGAACATCACCAGGGCGACGTCACAGTGCTTTATCTGCTCAATTGCGCGGGTGACCGAGTAGTACTCAACCGGCTCGCTCACGCGCGGCTTGCGCCGGATGCCGGCGGTGTCGAGCAGGCGGTACGCCCCGCCCTCGAGTTCGAACGACTCCTCGATGACGTCGCGCGTGGTGCCGGGCGTGGACGTGACAATGGCGCGGGCGTGGCCGAGCAGGTAGTTCATCATCGACGACTTGCCGACGTTTGGCCGGCCGACGATTGCCAGCGACAGCACGTCGGCCCGCTTCGTCCGCTCGTCCTGGGGCAGCCGGGAGAGAATTGCCTCAAGCAGTTCGTCCACACCAGTACCGGCTTCCGCAGAAATCGGGATGAGCGCCACAGCGCCCAGTTTGTGGAAGTCAGCCTCCCCGAACTTGCGCTTGATGTCGAGCTTGTTCGCCGCGACGATGAACTCGCGACCGGCGCGGCGCAGGCGGGTGGCGATCTCTTCGTCGAGCGGCTGGAGACCGGCCGAACCGTCTACCACCAGCACGAGGACCTTGGCTTCGTCCTGCGCAATCTGCACCTGGCGCTTAACCTCGCGGTTCATCTCCTCCCTCGAGTTCGGTACCAGCCCGCCGGTGTCAACGACCTTGAACCGGCGGCCGAGCCATTCGACATCGCGGATGATGCGGTCGCGGGTGATGCCCGGCTCCTGCAGGGTGATGGCGACCCGGCCGCCAACCAGGCGGTTGAAGAGCGTTGACTTGCCGGTATTGGGCCGACCGATGATGACGACCATGGCGCGTATTATAGCAGAACGCTCCGAGGTTTCGAGGATTCCCAGGTCGGCACGGGTGCGCGAAGCAGCGCATCGATTCTCTTCTGATTCTCGCTAGAAGCCTCGTCTGTAACTCCATCTGAAGCTCCGCCGGAGACCATAATCGAAGCTTCACTTGGGGTCCTGGATCAACTCTCGGTTCATGCCTTGCTGAAACGCTCGCGTCATCGCTCGGCTCAAGTCTCGCGACAACGCCCGCTGCAAGCCTCGCCTCAAGCCTCAACCTAGGCCTCGGTTCAAGCCCTGATTCAAGCTCCGGTCTAGACCTCAACCTAGTTCTAATCCTCCTTCGAAAGCTACCTCCCAGGCAAACGCCGGTCCGTTCCCCCACGGCAGAATTGTGTCCTGGACCGCACTGACCGCTACATGTAGATTGCCACTAGCCCGCGCGTCCGCCGCGCCGGTTCGGTCGCAGACTTCGGATTTCCTCCTGATACGCAGTGAATTGGGAGGTGTCCCGATTCCTCCCGCTTGCCGCGCTGTTTGCAGAACCGGCGGCCGGTGGTAGAATCGTGGCTGTGACGAAGGCACAATCGCGAAAGCGGGGACAGTCCCTCGCAGCGCTCGACCCGCGGGACAGTCCCCGTTTTCGAGGCATGACTGGCGAGTTCTGTCGAGTCTTGACCGATGACGGGATGGAGCTTAACGGGCTGTACGTAGGGCCAAGTCAGAAGGCAAAGGCCAGAAGCCACAAGGCAAAGGTGCCGCATCCGGACCCTAGTCCCCAATCTCCAGTCCCCAGTCCCTTCTGCGTGGTTCACGTTCATGGTTGGGATGGGAACTTCTACGAGAACCGGTTCCTTGACTACGCCGCGGCCGAATGCGAACGGCTCGGCATAGGGTTCATATCGGGGAACAACCGCGGGCACGACTACATCGCTGATATCCTCAGGGACAGAAGTCAGAAGGCACAAACCAAGGGCCAAAAGGCAAGAGCGGGGGAGCTGCTTGACTATGCGCAGATTGGGGGGATCTACGAGAAGCTGGAGGACAGTGTTGCGGATATCAGGGCGTGGGTTGACTTCGCAGTTGGGCGCGGCGCGAAGCGGGTCATCCTACAGGGGCACAGCCACGGAGCGATCAAGGTCACCCACTATCTCACAACGACTCGCGACCCGCGCGTCTGCGGTCTGATACTGCTGTCGCCGTCGGACGACATCGGCCGGGCCAGGAAGCAGCTCGGCGAGCGGTTCCTATGGGTGCTGGCACGGGCGAGAGAGATGACGGGCAAGGGTAGCGGCCGGAAACTGCTGCCGGAGAGGGACTTCCCCTACCCGGTTTCGGCCGCAACGTTCTTTGACTGCCACAACAAGGACTCGATAGCCGGCATGTTCAACATGAGCCGCACCGACCGCCAGGAGTTTCCCGAGCTCGGGTCCATCCGCGTGCCGGTCCTGCTGGCAGTCGGCACGGTCGAGGAGGCCTTTGTCGGCGCTCCGCAGAAGTACGTTCAGGACATCCGGGCGTGCATGGTGAACTGCCCCTTGTTCACAGGCGCAGTCATCAAGGGAGCGCCGCACAACTACCTAGGGCATGAAAGCCAGCTTGCCGGGACGCTGGAGAAGTGGTTGCGAGCCAGGGTTCAAGGGGTCAAGGAGTCGAGGATTCGAGGGAGAGTATGACAGACATTTTCGGTGTCTTGCGGGAAAGGGCGCTGGAACGGTCGGCGAGCGCGCCGGATGAGGATTTCCTGGTGCGGGGCGTCTGGAAGGTGGAGCTGGCGTTCAAGCCCAACCCGGCTGAGCGGACCTTCTACTACACGTTCTGGATTGCCATGACCAAAGGCCAGGGCTGCTGCTACTGCGTCGGCGATGACCCGCGCGGCCGCGAGCTGGTCGGCGGAGACGCGCGGGAGCTGATCACCGAGAAGACCTGTATTTCCATCGCCGCTCTCGACTCGCTCTATGCCTCGCTGCCCCGGCAGCCGGTGGCGGTGCACGAGTTGAAGGGCAACTCGATTGACAAGACCAAGGCACGGATGGCCATCATTCTCGCCGAGGCGGAGCGGCTGCTTGCTGGTGTATCCAGGAGATGTCCGCGGGTAGTGAACGTGGGTGTGGTCGGGAATTTGCTCCGCGACCTGCGGGTCAAGGGCTATGACGTATGCGCAAGTGACCTTGAGCGCGACATCATCGGCTCGACCGTGCATGGCGTCGAGATCCAGGATGGGACGAGGACATTCGACCTCATCGGCCAGTCCGACCTGGCGATTGTGACAGGCATGACCATCGCCACCGATTCGCTCGAGCTTATCGTGGCTGAGGCAAAGAAGGCCGGAACCAAGCTGCTGGTCTTCGCCGAGACCGGGGCCAATTTCGGCGAGGAGTATTGCCGGACTATCGGGATTGACACGGCTGTGTCCGAGCCGTTTCCGTTCTACATCTTCCAGGGCGCGAGCACGATTGAGGTATACCGCAAGGAACAAGGATGAGGGGTCAAGGGGTCAGGGATTCCAGCGGCGGACCCTAGAATCCTTGAATCCGGCTGCATGAAACGCTTTGAGGAGTTCTTCGTGAAGGATGGCCGGTTCGTGGTGGACGGCGTGGCGCTGGACGAAATCGCGGGCAAGTACCCGACGCCGTTCTATGTCTACTCGGCCGCGGCCATTCGGACGAAGTACCGGCTGCTGAAAGACCGGTTCCCCGCGTGCGATATCTGTTACTCACTGAAGGCGAATCCAAACCCGGCGGTCTGCGGTGTGCTGGTTCTCACCAGGGCAGGGGCCGAAGTGAGTTCGCCCGCTGAACTCGCGACCGCGCTTGCGGCCGGGTTCGCGCACGACAGCATTATCTACGTTGCACCGACCAAGGCCCCGGCGGACATCGAGCGGGCGCTCACGTCCGGCATCTATGCAATCGTCGTGGACTCGGCGCAGGAGCTGGAGATTGTCGAGCGGCAGGCGGCAAGACTGGGCCGGCCCGCGCGCGTGCTGCTGCGTATCAATACGATGGAGCGGCAGCCCGAGGCCAAAGAAGTGATGGTCGGCGGCCCGAGTAAGTTCGGGTTCGATGAGGAGCGGGTTGTCGCCGAGCTGGCCGGGCTCAAGCTCGAGCAGGCGCGGGTTGCGGGCATCCAGGTTTATTCGGCGAGCCAGGTGCTGGACAAGGTGTGGCTCGGCACGCACATCGAATACGTGCTCAGGCTGGCGCGGCAGTTGAGCCGGGAAATCGGGTTCAAGCTCGAGAGCGTGGACTTCGGCGGCGGATTCGGCGTTCCGATGCACGAGCGCGACATTGAGTTGGACCTCGACGGGCTGGCCGAGGCTGTGGCCGAACCGCTTGCCGGGTTTCGGGCCGACCATCCTGGATGCCGGCTGCTCTTCGAGAGCGGGCGGTATCTTGTGGCTGAGGCGGGAGTGTTCGTCACGCGCGTGGTGCGCGTGAAGGAGTCACGCGGCCGGGTGTTCGCGATCTGCGACGGCGGAATAAATGCGTTCTCCAGGCCGGTGTTCATGCGCGCCAAGCATCCGGCTCGGCTGCTCAATCGGCTGGGCGAGCACGCGACGGCTCACGTGGATGTTTGCGGGCCGATATGCACGCCGCTCGATTGCATCGCCAAAGATGCGCACCTGCCGATGCCGAAAGCAGCCGACCTGGTCGGCCTGCTCAACGCCGGCGCATACGGGTACACAATGAGCCTGCTCGATTTCATGAGCCGGGGACGGCCAACCGAGTTGCTGGCCGACGCGGGCGAACTGCGGCGAGTGTAGCCGAACCGAACGAACCGCCAGGACGCCAAGAGCGCCAAGGTCCGGAGAAGACACCCGTTGATCGCTGAGCGGATTCGCGGTCGGGTCCCTGGCTACTTGATGATGCGGGCGCCGGCGCGTTCGAGCGCCGGCACCAGCAGGAGCGAATCGTACGGCACGCCGAGCCAGTCCTTCTCTTCCATGTAGCCAGCCAGACCTCGCGGCACTGCGTTCCGGAGCCGCAAGGCGAAGTACCAGTTCCAGATGCCGGCGGTGAAGGCGACGTCGGGTCGCGACGAGAAGCCCATGTTGCTCAGCGGGATGCTCTCCAGCCTCGGTGAAGTTCCCAGCCACCTGTACGCGGCCGCGAGCGTGTTCCGCGTGCGGTTGTTCGCGTAGTGGGTGGCCACCGCCATCAATTCGAGGAACCGGCTCACGTCCTCGCCCCGGGTGCCGATGGTTGAATCGGTTGCGGCAATGATAGTGCCGGGGCGGTCTTCGAACCGGCCTGGCGGTAGGATGTCAGTCCGGCCGATGGTGCGGCACTTCCGGAGTGCGCTTACCCACGTTGCCGCTGGTTCCTGCAACACCGCGGCATCGAATCTCCCGGAAGAGAGCTCGGCCGCGAGCGCGGCACGGTCGTCTGCACGAACGAGCTTGACTTTCACGGTATCGGGTTTTGGGGACAGTCCTCCTGCCAGGACAGCCCCCGATTCGGGGCTCCGGGTCAGATCCCGACCGGGGATCGTCGACACGCACTCGACGTTCTCGTATTCGAGCGCCTGTGTGAATCCGAGTGCTGCCATCGAGTACTGGCCGATATAGCCGACAGTCGTTGTCTGGGCTCGCGAGTTGACCCACGCGACGAGTTCTTTCCAGTCCGCGGCCGGGACCGAGGGGTTGACCACGAGCAGGTCGCCGGCGCGCTGGAGCGGGGCGATAATCCTGACCGGACGTCCCTTGAGCACGGCCCCAAGCACCTCCTCGGATGCGAGTATCCCGACCTGCGCGCTGCCGGACAAGAGGGCGGCAAGGACCGCGGAGTCCGTGTCGAAATAGGCCAGCGTGAGCGAAAGCGTGTTCTGCTTGCCGTCGATCACCGAGTAGGACTCTCGTTCACTTGCCTGCTTCAGGTACAGCCCGTAGCGCGCACGGAAGTCCTTCGGGTAGAGACAGGCATCAAACAGCGGGGCGGCGTGGTCGTCGCGGCGATAGGCTATGGTCAGCGAAGGCACGGCCCAGGCAATGGTGGCAAGCAGCAGCAGGGCGGCGATCGTTCTTGTTTGCATTCTCAGCGCGCCTTTCCGGACTGTGGGTTTGTCGGCTTCGTTCTCTTCCGCCGCAGAATCAGCACAAGCACGGCTGGGAGGGAAACCAGCGAGAGCAGCAACGTCGCAATCCTCAACCCGCCGAGCCGAGCCTTCACGCGCAGGACATGAGACCCGGCCGGACAACGGATGTACGTGAAGTGGTCAGCGGTTTCGAAGAACGGCACCGGTTTGCCGTCGAGGATGACCAGAAGTTCCGGGTAGTAGCTGACCGCCAGGCGCAGGAAGCAGTCGGTATTGACGTGGAAGCCGGTAACGACATCCTGATGCCGAATCCTCGTGTCGTCAATCAACAGAACAGGCAGGCCTGGTAGTGACTCGGGGCTGGTGCCGGCCGGCGCCGGTATGAAGTTGAGGGAGTGGTTTGTCTCGTCCAACTGCAGGGCATCAAGCAGCTGTCGCCAGTTCCGTGCCACGATGAAACTGTGGTCCGGCGCCAGCGTATCCGGGGCCATCGGCACGACCTTGTTCGCGGCCAGAACCAGACCCTGCTGGGTCCGGCCGAAAGCCAGCGGGGGTTCGCGCTGGGCCACTACAAACCTGTCGTCCCAGTCCATCTCGTCCTTGAGGACCATGTAGAGTGTCTGGTCAGCGCCATCGTCGATACTCACCAGGGTCGGCAGTGTTATGAGGTGGCTTGCGCCCATCAGCGCGAGGGTTTTGTGGGTGTTGTCAGATATCATCCTCTGGGTCGTATCTCCGAGGTCTCCGGCTATGTAGTCGACCCACGGATAGACATGGAGCATTGAGCGCGGGGCATACTGGTGGTAGGGCAGGCCCAGAGGAGTGGGCAGATCGCCGTAGATGACGCCGACCGTGGGCTGCCGGAGAGTACGGCGCACATCGTCGGTTCGCGCTTCAGGGATGTTCAGATCAACGAGCCGGGCATGAGGTTCGCGGTTGACTACCGGGTAGATCTCTTCACGCACGGCGAGGAACTCGCTCCGGTCGGCGGAGTACGTCCGATATACGGAGAGCAGGCAGTCAAGCATCACCAGTCCGGCTATGACTGTGAAGATCAAGCTAGGCCTGAACCGCAGCCGGGCCAGTGCCTTTCGCAGAAACCTATATGCGGTCGGTAACAGAATCGCGGAGAAGAAGATGACGAACACAAGGAAGCGCTCGGGCGGCAGCCCGGCGGTAATAAGATACTGCTTCTCTCTGAGAAGGGCCGGCCCGAAGGTCAGGAAGAGGCTGCCGGCCAGCCCGAGCAGAGCCGGGACCTGAGATTGGAAGCGGCGGCGAAACAGTACGGCGCCGATGGCGACCAGAAGCAGCAAGACCACGCTCAGCCCGAGATACACGCCTGCGTACCCGCCAACGCGGGGCTTGAACCCGAGCAGGACCTGCCAATCCGGCACGCTCAGGTTCAGATGAGTGATCGGGAACCGGTGCGACGCCTGCGCGATGACAAACGGGATCAGGAAGAAGGCCGAGACCCCGATACACGCCAGAATAGCGGCGACCAGCGCCCGCCACTTCCGCGCCGCACGTCCTGGGTTCGATGCGACCAACCATAGTGCGAGGAACAGGACTGCGAACAGGGCGTAGACAAGGTGCGCAAGGAACAGCAGGCTGACCCACAATCCCAGAAGCAGGCCCTGCCGTATCCCCGAGCCGGGCGCCCGCTGATCATTTCTTCCGACAACGAGGCTCTCCAAAGCAAGGAAGGCGAGCGGCAGCAGCAGGTAGACGAGTGTCTGTGGGTAGTTGGCAAGGCCGGCAAGAGACAGTGTGCGCCACGGCACTAATA
>CAYOCZ010000136.1:0-8067 GCA_964402475.1 uncultured bacterium
GCGCGGGGCCTGACGCAGTCGGTGCTGCAGGCCATCCGCACCGACGTCTTCAACGCAGCAGCGCCGGTAGCTCCGTGATTTCGTCCCAAGAACCGGCGGAAGACAGGTGACAGCTCTCCTGTGGGGTCAGGCCGTCGGCAAAAGGGGACAGTCCCGAGGGTGGGTGCCTGCGTCGGGAAAGCGGGGACAGTCCCTGGGAGTCGCACGGGGCCCTGCGAAGGGACAGTCCCCGTGTTCCCTTGAGACGGCGCGGGAGCGTCCCCGTTTTCCGCACGTGCACCTGTCACCCCTTGGGGCGAAATCTGGCTCGGTCTGCAAAGCGGGCGGAGTTCCGCTGCCGGACCCCGTCCGTTTTCCACGAAGACCGATAGGGGAGACGTAGGCTCGAAGTCGACGAGCGAGGGCTAGGACGGCCGCATTCCGGCCGCTTGACTTAAGTCAGCACACCGATATAATCGGTAGTTGACGGACGCAACTACGCAGGAAAGCGAACCGGCGGTCGCCGAGCGGTCGAGCTCGGACGCCATCCTGCTGGCCACGGTTGGGTACGTCCCGCTGCTGTTCTTTCTGCCGCTCTTCGTGGGCACGCGCGAGCCGTTCGCCCGTTTCCACGGCCGCCAGAGTCTGGTCTTGTTCGCGGCGGTGATCGTCTTCAACATCGCGGTTGGGGTCACCGACCTGGTTCTTGGCCGGGTCCTGGGCAGCATGTTCCTGCTTGGCTTTTTCTTCAAGGCCGTGGCCTGGCTGATTCACTATCCGGCCGGGGTCGCAGTAGCTGTGGCATACGCGGTGCTGATTATCATCGGTATCGTGCAGGCCGCCACCGGCCAGTACTGGCGCATACCGGTCGTGGGCGTGTACGCCGAGCGGCTTAAGTTGTAGGTAGTCTGGCTGGCGATAACCTGAGGAGGTATTGATGGATGAAGTACCGAAGACCGAACAGCCCGTGACACCGCCGCCTGCGGGTGGCGATGACATCGAGAAGGCCAAGGGGATGGCATGGCTGTCCTACCTGGGAATCCTGTGGCTGATACCGCTGCTGACGATGAAGGACAACGCCTTCGCCAAGTTCCACGTCAAGCAGGGCATCATGCTTACGATTCTCTGGGTTGCCAGTTCGTTCCTGGCGGTGATTCCGATCATCGGTTGGCTGGCCGACCTGGTCATTTGGGTTTTCGCCATTATCATGATGGTAATGGGCATTGTCCACTCGCTCAACGGGAAGTACTGGCAGATGCCTATCATCGGGAAATGGGCTGCAGACTGGTTTAAGTTCTAGCAACTCTGACCGTAACTGGAGAGAAGCGCCGCCTCGGGGCGGCGTTTCCCTTGCCAGGGCAGTCCACATTCTACTCACCCCTTCTTCCGATAATAGAGATTATGTAAACTAGAGGTGGAAAACTGCCGGGGGGCCTGTGCCGAGCCTCGGCATATTAGGACGGGTTTGCGGCTTTGTATATTGCGGCGAGTGTCTCCCCCGCGCGCGGCCAGAGGTAGTTCTCTCTGATGCGGTCGCGCAGGGCAGAGTCTTTCTTGCGCGTCAGGGCCTGCTTGAGCGCATTCGCTATCGACTCTTCCGACGTCGGCTCGAGATAGGCGGCGAGGTCGGCGAAGTACTCCTGGGTGCCGCCGTAGCGGGTGATGCAGACCTTGGCGCCGGCCAGCCCGGCCTCGAGTGCGGCCAGCCCCGGGGTTTCATATAGCGACGGCAGGACAAACGTGTCACAGGCTGCGTAGGCCGATTCCAGCATCGGCGAGTCAGGGGCGAGTCCGGGTATAACCTTGATGGTCGGCGTCTCAGCAATGAGCTTCATGCACTGGTTCGCGTACCCGGTCTCGGATACCGGGCCGATGAGCACGGCCGGGACGCCCAGGGCTTTGACTGCCTTGAGCATGGGGAAGATGTTCTTGCGGGCCGGGCCGATGTGGCCGACGTACAGCACGAAGTCACGCAGGCCGTGTTCTCCGACGAACAGGTCCGGGGTCGCGTTGGCAAACCTCTCCTCCACGCCGTTGGGCAGCTCCTGCATCTTGCTTGCCGCGACCCCGAAGCCTTTGGCCAGCATCTCCATCTCGTCTTTGGTATCGGGCAGGACCAGCTCGGCCATGTCGCAGAGTTCTTTGCAGAACATGTGCTCGGTCCAGAATCCCCCGCGCTGTCTTACCTTGCCGGCGATGCCGACCGCGGTCGCGACCCGGGACGGGCTGTGGCGCGAGTAGAATACCGGCGTGACGATGAGCCTCATACCCAGGCCGCGCATGGAGCGGCCCAGGTGATAGGTGCCGACGTGGGAGCCGAACAGGTGGAAGAAGGCGAAGTCCTTCAACTCGTAGCGCTTCCAGGGGTCGAACAGCTCGACCTCGACCCCGAGCTTGCCCAGCTCGCGGGCGAGGGAGCGCATCTGGACCTCTACCCCGCCGCCGAGTACGGTTATCGCCGAGAATGAGCCGAACAGGACCTTCATCGCGGTTGGCGGATGACGGTTGACGAATGGCAAATATCAGGGAAAACCATGGCTGCTGGCGAACTATACCCTAGCCGCGTCGGCCCTGCAAGTTCTTCCGCGTCCTACGGTGGAGGCTGCGTGCGTGGAGCAGCAGGCTCGGCTTGCGGGCGGCCAGGCTGCGCGGGTCGAACCGGACCGGTTCGGGCAGGGCGTGCCATCCAAGCGCGTCCAGCGAGTGTCTTCCCGGGCCGGCGGGCAGCATGGCATAGCGGTCGCCCTGTTCCACGATGACCTGCAGGTCGGCTCCACCCGGCTCAGCCCGTACCTCGAGTCCCTGGTCAGACATGCGCGCAGTCCAATCGAACCGCTCGCGACGTTGCCACCAGCGGGCAAACTCGGTCATGGTCGTGACTGAACCGCAGCGCTCTTTGGCGTACTGCAGGACCTCGGCCAGCAGGTCGCTGAACTGAGCGATGCGCTCCGGGTGGTCGTAGAGGAAGCAGGGCTCCCGCCGGGCAACCTGCAGGTCAATCACCGAGCGGAAGTAGGCGGCCATCTGCGCGGCGCTTGTCCGGGCAGCGACGAGCCTGCCCACACAGATGGGATGGATCGGCACCTGCAGGACCTTGCCCAGGCGTCCGCCCACGACCGGACGGAAGGGCAGATCATCGTAGGCGAGGCAGAATTCGGATGAGTATTCGAAGCCGAGCCGCTCGAGCGCCCGGTTCAGGCTGGGATTCCACTCACCGAATGGAGCCACGACGCCGACCGGACTTATGCCGGCGGAGTCCATCGCGTCCTTGCCTTGCCGGAAGTTGTCGAGGTTGCGCTTGTAGTCAGGATAGACAGTGTGGCGCAGGCAGTGGAGCTGGACATCGTGGCCGTGACGCGCAAGGTCGGCGAACAGGTCGAGGTGGGCTTTGTGCGCGCCCACGTTTACGTACCAGCTGAACTTCATGCCGACGCGCTCGGCAAGCCGGGCCACTGCTTCAAGGTCCCGGCGCGGGCCGGTGTCGGTGTCCACGCGGAACGCGAATGTGCTTGGCGCCCGGCCCGGAACCGATGCCAGATGAACGTAGGGCAGACCTTTGCGCGCCAGCAGGAACCTGAGGCAGTTGGCAACCAACCGACGCACCTCGCCCCTGCTCGTCCGCGCCACGGTGTCGTAGGGGAAACGCGGCGCACCGGCCGGGAACTGCTTCGGCCCGGACGCGTCGCTGCTCAGGACTTCGGCGGCCTCGAACGGCAGCACGATGCGGAACCCGCGTCCGGCCGGAGTCGCGAGGATTGCCGCCGCTCCGGAATCCGTGACCCCGGCGTTGGCCTCAGGAAGAAGCGAGCCCCGCGTCTCGATGTCCACGATGCCGACGTTGCGGAACAGAGGCGAGTCGCCTTGGGCTGCGATCCAATGCAGCCGTCTGGCCGCGGGTTTCAGTTCGAGCCAGACATCGGCGGCGCCGACCCCGGCGGCCAGCAGACCTCCGCCGGACTCGATGTGGTGCCAGATTCGTTGTGCCTGCACCTCGCCCGGCTTCCGGTTCAGGACTACCACGTCCCGGCCGCTCAGTCGCGAGCCGGACCGGAAACTCACGCCCTCCTGCCTCAGCAGCTCCTGCCAGTGCTGGTTCTCGTCCCAGAGCGTGATCATCCGTTCCTCGCCAGCCCGATGTCCTCGGAAGTGACGCCCCTCAGGACCAGCAGGAACACACAGTACGTCAAAGCCCCGAACCCGATGCACCCGACCAGGTTCACCCCCCGCAGGAGGTAGACGACAACCCCCATGGCCGCGGACGCGGCGAGCGGCGCCAGCGTCCTCAATTCCAGCCTGGGCTTGACCAGCTTGAGTAGGCTCTGACCCATCAATACCAGCAGGCATGCCTCGCCGGCAACGATCGCCAGGGCCGCACCGGTCGCACCCGCGAGCGGAACCGCCACGAGGTTAAACACGACCGCGGCCCCCACCCCGATTGCCGTGTTCCGGAGGAACCGGCGCTCGTTTCCCGCCGCCAGCAGCGTGTACCCGGCCAGGCTGTTGAACATGCTGAGCGGCAGGAACCAGACCAGGGTGCGGAGAACAGGGAACGCGCCGGCATACTGCACGCTGAAAACCCCGCCCAGTATCGGCCGGGCGAGGATGAACGCACCCACGCAGAGCGGGATGCTGAGCGCGAGAATCATCCGGACCATCGTGCCGACCAGGTCCGCGAGGCGGTCGGGCCGGTCTTTGAGGAACCGGGAGACGACCGGGAAAAAGACCGTGTAGAATACACGGTCAAGGGTCATCAGGAAGAAAACGAGTCGGTACGCGCTATTGTAGATGCCGGTCTGCTGGAATGTGGCGACAAGACCGAGTAGAATCAGGCCAAGGTTGACGTGCAGCTGGGTGAGAAGCGAGGATGCGCCGATCGGCCAGGCCGACTTGAGGAGGTCGCGCCATTGGGTCGGGACCAGCCGCAGCCGGGGCAGGCCGAAGCGTGGCACAAAGGCGCAAAACAGCACCAGCGCACCCAGCGCCGTTGCTGTTCCGAACGCCACCGGCACCAGTAGCACGCTCCCCGCATTCCTGACCAGGACCAGGACCAACCCGAAGTACACGCAGTTCGTGACCACCCGGGAAATGGAGACGAGACCCATCTTCTCCGCGCCGATGAACACCCATTCGAACATCACGCTCTGGACAACGACGGCAACGGCGTAGAGCACGAGCAGCCACTTCACCATCCCCGGCTTGGGCAGGACCAGGGCAATCAGCACCATCACTGCGGCGGCTCCCAGACCGAGGAGGAATCGCAGCGGCGCAAGGTCACCGACCAGGTCTCCGGCAAGGGACCGGTCCCGGGCGACCGACCGGGTTCCGACCGTCTTCAGACCGAAATCGGCGGAGACGACGCCGTATGCCATCACCGCGGCCGCAAAGCCAATCTGGCCGAAACCGTCGAGCCCGAGCCGGCGGGCCAGCACGGCCGTGGTAAGGAACCCGAAGACACGGGACGCCGCCTCACCGGCAAGCAGGTAACCCGCGTTCTTTACCGGGCCTCTCATTGCGTCAGCTTCGCGTAAAGGTCGAGCAGCGCCCGTTCGGCAACACCCCAGTGATAGCGTGCGACCACTGCTCGTCGGCCGGCTTCTCCCCTTGCGCGACAGGAGTCCGGGTCGGCCAGCGCCGACGTCAGTGCTGCGCCAATCGCATCCGGGCTGCGCGGGTCAACGAGCCAGCCGGCGCCCGCGGCCAGCAGCACCGCTGCGATTTCCTGGAAGTCGCTCGCGATCACCGCAAGCCCGCTGCCCATGAACTCGAAGAGCTTGTTCGGCTGCCCCGTGAAGTCGTTTCCCCGCTCCGGCTGGAGCAGAATCAGCCCGGCGAAACAGGGCCGAAGCGCATCGAACATGGCCGGGTAGGACAGCGAGCCGAGGAACTCGACGTTGGCCTCAATGCCCCGCGTGCGGATGAACGCTCGAGTCCAGGCTTCGATGTCGTCGCGCGGGTCGAATCCGCCGATGACCCGCAGCTTCACTTCCGGGAACCGGCGCGCGACCGGCACCAGGGCCTGAAGCAGCCGATCGAATCCGCGCGGCCGGCTGACAAGCCCGATCCACGCCAGCCACGGCCTGCGCTCGGCCGACGGCTTCGGGAGCAGTCCCAGCGGCGGGTAGTTCGGCACGAGCACCGGAGCGCGGCCGCGCCGGGTGAAGCGCGCCGCGCGTGTCGCGTTGGTTTCGATTATCCCGTCGGCGTCGCGGCAGGCTGCGGACTCCAGGCGAGTCACCGCCAGCCAGCCCAACCAGCGGACCGGCAACGGCCGGTCTTTCCGGTCGAGCCACACCCGGGGAAACCACTCGCTAGATTCGTATACGAGCTTCGTGGCTGGGTTGCGACGCTTGAATCCCAGCCCGGTCCTGAGGGTCCACGGGTCAAGGCACTGATAGATGCCGCAGGATTCGCGCTCGGCAGCCCTGGCCACTGCGGCAACGAGTCGTGGCTTGCTTCGAGGACCGACGCTGATGAGTTTGACACCTGATTCGGACTCGGTCTGGTCATGCGGGCCGGTGCCGACGATTCGCACGTCGTACCCGGCCCGGGCGAGCGAAACCGCCTCCCGGTCGAAGAACCGGCTGTACCGGACCGGATGCGAGGTCGTCATCAGGCAGACCCGCAACGGTTGCCCGGCCTGGTTCAAGACGGCTGTTGCTCTGGTTCAGGTGGCGCGGGTTGCGCGTCCGGCTCCGCCGGCTTCACCGGCGGCTTGAGCTGTCCCAGCACGCGCAGGCATTCCCGAGCCGTGTTGGTGTGAATCTCGGCTGTGTCCTTGGGGTCAAGCGCGTACCCGCCGGAAGTCACTGACGCCACCGGAATCCCGCGCTTGTAGCAGCCTTCGATGACCATCCGGTCGCGGAAGGCGAGGCCGCGCTTGGTGAGGCGCAGCGATCCGAGCTGGTCGTACTTGAACGGGTCCCCCCCGGCCACGTAGACCACAAGCTCGGGTTTGTGCTGGGCGAGTATCTTCCCCAGGACGCTCTGCAGTTGTTCGATATAGACATCGTCGCCGGTTTCCTCGTCCAGTCCGATGTCGAAGTCGGAGCGCTCCTTGACCGGGTAGAGATGGTCCTGGTGGATAGAGAAGGTAAACACGTTGGTGTCGCCCTGAAATATCTTGGCGGTGCCGTTGCCCTGATGAAGGTCGCAGTCGATGACCGCGGCCCGTTCGATTCGCTTCTCCTGCTGCATCTTGCGGATGCCGAGCGCGATGTCGTTGACGTAGCAGAATCCCTCGCCATGGTCGGCGAAGGCATGATGAAATCCTCCGCCGAGGTGCATTGCGACTTTGTCCTCGAGCGCGAGCCGGCAGGCGGCAATCGTCCCGGACGCGAACAACATGAAGCCCTGGACCACCTGCGTGGTCAGGGGCAGTTCGGAGTGGACCGTTCGCGGGCTCCAGCGGAGGTTGAGCAAGTCGTCAACGTACTCCTTGGTGTGTACGAGCCCGATGTCGTCGAGGCTCGGCTCGGGTGGCTCGATGAAGTCAGTCGGGACGGCCTGGTTCGTGGTCAGCAGGTTCTCCCGCACCATCACGTACTTCTCGGTCTGGAAAACGTGGGCGCCAATGTCCAGCTTGTAGCGGTCAGAGTAGACGAATCTCATGACGGGTCCTTTCGGTTCACGCGCCCCGAGAATCGGGGCGCAGAATTATAGGCCGTCGATTCCGACTGTCAAACCGGATGGCTCCGTCGTCGCTGCTCGATCAGAGAAACGAAGGCCTCCAGCCGGGTCAGAATGCCGGTCTCGCTTGAGTGTTCGTCGAGCGAAAGCGCGAGGTAGGCGATGCCGGTGTCACGGGCGGCCCTGGCCATTGTCGGCTGGACGACCGTGCCGGGCATGCAGCCGAACGGGTGAACGTGGATGACACCGTCGAACCCCTGCTGCGCGGCAAGGAGGAGTTGCCCCACCGAGTTCTGATCTTCGCCGCCCACGCAATAGCGCCAATAGGGTGCGCTCAAGGCCCGCATCCTCCTGACCTCATCCCTACCGAGTCGGAAGCCGTGGAATCCCAGCCAGCGGTGCGCGGTCAGGAACGGGTCCACGAGGACCCCCATCTCCCCCATCCGGGCGATGATGTCGAAG
>CAYOCZ010000137.1:0-8044 GCA_964402475.1 uncultured bacterium
GATGTAGTCCACTCCGCGGAAGCGGCGGATGTGCTCCAGCCGGTGCGGCAGACCCGTGAAGGTCTTGAGAGTGCGGCGAATCGGAGCCAGACCGACTCCGAGCAATCGCACGGTGGCGATGGCCGCAAGACAGTTCTGGATGTTGTGTCTCCCCAAGATCCTCAGCTGGCGAACCGGCAGCACCTTGTGGCCCCCTGCCCAGAGGCTTCCGTCCGCGAGGTAGGCGTCCACACCGTGTCGTCGCATCGAGAAGAAGTGCTTCTCTGCCTTGCCGCGTGCCCTGGCCGCATGGACCAATGGGTCATCATGATTGAGGACTGCGTTGTCGCCGCAGTCCTGGCGGTCGAGTATTCTGAGCTTGCACTCCGCGTACCGGCGGACCGTGCTGTGGCGGTTCAGATGGTCGGGCGTGATGTTGAGAATCACGGCGACCTTGGGTTTGAGCCAGCGCACCCGTTCGAGTTGGAAGCTCGAAACCTCGACTACGTAGTAGTCCTTCCGGCTGGCCAGGAGCGCCGAGGAGAACGGCTGGCCCGGTGCAAGGTTGCCTCCGCAGAATACGCTCCTGCTTGAGTTTTCAAGCATCCGTGCGGTCAGGGCGGTAGTGGTTGACTTACCGTTCGTCCCGGTTATGGCGATGATGGGCCCGCCTACGAATCTGCTGGCCAAGTCGAGTTCATCCACGATCGGAACCGACCGCCGGCGCAGGGCCTGAACCAAAGGGCGGTTGTTGCTGATGCCCGGACTCACGACTGCCCAGTCGACCCGAGCCGACTCCGGCCGTCGCGTCGTCGTCATGCCCGCCTTCCTAAGACGCGACACCGATTCTGAGTCCAGCGCTGCCGGATTCTCATCGCTCCCGATGACGTTTGCCCCGGCCCGCAGCAGGAATCGAGCGACGGACGTCCCGGAGCGCCCCATGCCGACGACCAACACTCCGGTGCCCTTCGAGATTCGGACTTCGGACTTCGTACTTCCGTCCTTCACCGTATCTTCAGCGTCCCCAGCGCTGCCAGCCCGAACAGCACGGCGAGAATCATGAATCGGGTGACCACCTGCGGCTCGGACCAGCCCGCGAGCTCGAAGTGGTGGTGCAGGGGAGCCATTCGAAAGAGCTTCTTGCCCCCGGTAGCGTGGTAGTAACCGATCTGCAGTAGCGTCGAGCCGGTTTCCATCACCAGGACGCCGCCCACAATCGGCAGGAGTATCTCGTGCTTGCACAGTATCGCGGCGAGGCCCAGGATGCCACCCAGCGGCAGCGAACCGGTGTCACCCATGAAAACCTGCGCCGGCCAGGCGTTGAACCAGAGGAACCCAAGGCAGGCCCCGACCATGGCCAAGCAGAAAATGGTCATCTCGCCGCCTGTCGGCACGAACATGATGTTGAGGTACTGAGCGAGCTTGTAGTGTCCGGAGACATAGGAGAGTACGGCGTAGCTGCCGAGTGCGATCGTCACGAGCCCGGCCGCGAGGCCATCCAGGCCGTCGGCCAAGTTGACCGCATTTGACGCCGATACGATGACCAGCATCACGAACGGGATGTAGAACCAGTCGAACTGCACGACGACGTTCTTGAAGAGGAGCACGTTTGTCGTCGATCGATTCGCCGGGTCCACCGGGATGAAGTAGAGCACAGCCCCGACAAGGAACGCCAGCGCGAACTGGCTTGCCAGCTTCACCGTCTTGCTCAGTCCGCGTGGCTTCCTTAGCCTGACCTTGATGTAGTCGTCCACGAATCCAAGCAGCCCGAGCCAGGTGGCGACCAGAAGGCCGAGCTGTATCTGGCGGTTCCTGAGATCGGCGAAGAGGAGCACCGCGATGATCCCCGCCGCCAGTATGAGAACGCCGCCCATTGTCGGAGTGCCGGCCTTTCCCTTGTGGCTTTCCGGCACCTCGTCGCGGACGTTCTGGCCGATGTTCAGACGACGCACCAGCCGGATGAGGGGCGGCCCGAGCAGGAGCACGAGCACGATGGCGAGCCCGCCGGCCGCAGCCGCCCGGAAGGTAATGTACTTCACCAGATTCAGCGGTCCGAACGACCCGCGCAAGGACATCAGCAGGGAGTACAGCATCAGTCTGAAGGAGTCGAGGATTCCGGGATTCGAGGATTGACCTCACCGGCCCCTGTCGGACAGTGCGAGACACCGACACTGGACCCATTGAATCCTGGAGTCCTTGAATCCTCTCCAAGCAACTCCCTGACCGTCTCCCGGTCGTCAAAATGCCGGCGTTCGGTGCCGACAATCTGGTAGTCTTCGTGTCCCTTGCCGGCGACCACGACCGCATCGCCTGGCTTCGCTTCGGCCAGCGCTCGCCTGGTCGCTTCTCGCCGGTCCGGTTCCACGATTCTGGGGACCGCTGCCATGCCGCGCAGGATTTCGTCGATAATCGCCTGCGGCGATTCGCCACGGGGATTGTCGGATGTGACAATGGTCACGTCGGCGAGTTGCACGGCGGCCTCACCCATCAGGGGCCGTTTGCCGCGGTCGCGGTCGCCCCCGCAGCCGAACACCACGATGAGCCTGCCGGTTGTGAACTCCCTGACCGTTGCGAGCACCCGGCGCAGAGCGTCCGGAGTATGGGCGAAGTCCACGTAGGCTTTGTAAGGCTGGCCGGCGTCCACCGGCTCGAGCCGGCCGGGGACGGCGGCAAGCGCCTCTGCGCCTGCGACCATCAATTCTGGAGTCCAGCCGAGGGCCTTGCCGGTGCCGATGGCCGCCAGCAGGTTGAGCAGGTTGTGCCGGCCGATCAGCTTGAGCCGCACCGGCCAGGTACGGGCGTCCACGTTTACCTCGCAGTCGAGTCCGTCCGGCCGCACTCCGCTGACCCTTCCCCAGACGTCCGGCACCGGCTCGAGGTCCGGTCGGGTCCCGTAGGAGATAACGCGAGCCCTGGTCTGGTGCGGGATGTCCCTGCCCAGGGCATCGTCGAAGTTCGCGACCGCCGCCGCGCTCGGAATCAGCGCCGTGAATAGTCTCATTTTGGCTTCGCGATACGCGTCGAGCGTTCGATGGAAGTCGAGGTGGTCCAGGCTCAGGTTCGTGAAAGTGCCGGCCTTGAAGTCGAGGTCGAACACGCGGTCGAGCGCCAGGGAGTGCGAGGAAACCTCAGCGATACAGAGCGGCACCTGTTTCTCCACCAGCTTGGCGAGCAGCCGCACGAAATCCAGGCTCTCCGGAGTAGTCTGCCCGGCTTTGACCGTGTCGCTGCCGTCGAAGTACTCGATCGTCCCGACGAATCCCGGTTCGACGCCGGCCTGCCGCGCCATCGACCGCACGAGGAAAGCGGTCGTTGTCTTGCCGTTGGTGCCGGTGATGCCGACCAGGCTCAGTCTGCGGGCCGGGAAATCGTAGAACCGGTTCGCGACCTGTGCCAGAAAGCGGCGCGGGCTCTTGGTCTGAACCACGGTTACCCAATTCTTGTGCACGCTGTTGACGTCGGTAGTCGCTACCGCAACCGCGCCGCGGTTGACTGCCTCGTCGATGTACTGCTGACCGGAGACCTTGAACCCCTCGATTGCGACGAAGAGATAGCCGGGCTTGACAGCCGCCGAGTGATAGGCGAGGCCCTTGATCTCCAGGGCCGAGTTGCCCTGCACCGTGCACGGAACGCCCTTGGTCAAGTCCGCGATTCGCTTCACAGCAGGGCTCCGGGATTGGCCGCAGCGGCCCCTGTCTGACAGGGCGAGGGTTCAAGGGGTCGAGTGCCGGACACTAGAATCCTGGATTCCCTGACCCCTTGAATCCTGCGCCTCATCCGGTCGAGCAGAATCAGACTCTCGCCGATCTGCTTGAACACCGGGCAGGCGGCGGTACTGGCAAATCGCTCTGTCTTCGGTTCATCAATCAACACCGCGATGACATACCGGGGCCGCTCTTTGGGAAAGAAGCCGACGAAAGTCATGCGCGATTTGGTCCGTGAGTAGCCGATCCCGGGCTCGACCTTCTGAGCCGTGCCGGTCTTGCCGCAGACTGACACGCCATCGATCCGTGCCAGAACTCCGGTCCCCTCGACGACGGCCCGCTCGAGGATGTCCTTCATCCGGCGCGCCGTCTCCGGCTTGAGCGCCTGCCGCAGCCGGCTCGGGCTGAACCGCCGCACCACCCGGCCCGACTGCCGCACGGACTCGATGAGATAGGGCCGGAGGTAGGCGCCGTCATTCGCCATGCAGAGGTACGCCGCGGCGAGCTGCAGCAAGGTCACGGTTACGCCCTGGCCGAAGACGACGTTCGCGAAGCGCAGCTGGTTGAGTCGTGCCGGCGGGTCGAGCCGGCCGCGCCCCTCGTTCGGGAGACCGATACCTACGGCGTTGCCGAAGCCGAGCGCCCGCGCCAGTTCGTAGTATTTCTCCGGACTGAGTTGCAGCGACAACAGCGCGCAGCCCGGGTTCGACGACTTGACGAACAGCCCGGCGAAGTCGAGCACACCGTTCTTGTGGACGTCGTGTATCTTCCGTTTGCCGATTTCGACAAACCCGGACGAGACGTCGAAGGTCTGCCGCGTCAGTCGGTCCGCGTCCGGGCTCTCCAGCGCTGCGGCGCAGACGACCATTTTGAACGAAGATCCCGGCTCGATCTGGTCGGACACGGCCGCCGACTTGTACCATTCCCTGGGAAATGCCGCGAACCGCATCGGGTCATAACCCGGGTAGTCGGCCAAGGCCAGGATCGAGCCCTTCGCGGCATCCAGTACTATCGCCGAGCCACGGAGCGCGCCACACTCCTCAACCCGTTGCTTGAGGACTTCGTAGCAAATCTGCTGCACGTCTAGGTCCAGCGTCAGGTGAATATCCAGGCCGGCGACCGGGCGCTTGGTCGGGAAGCTGGGATACGGAAAGGCCCGGCCGATCGCGTCCTTCTGAAGCTGGACCCAACCTCCACTCCCGCGCAACACCGAATCGTATTCGTACTCGAGCCCCGCCCGCCCGTGGTCGTCGCCGGTGAAACCGACGATGTTGGCGCAGAGCTCGCCGTGTGGGTAGACCCGAACATACTCGTCGTCGACGTACGTGCAATTGCCGAACTGTCTCTCGACCAGCACCCGTCGCAGCGAATCTCCGGCCGCGTAGTCGACATCGCGCCTGAACCAGAACAGGCGTTTGCGGCGGTAGAGCTCCCGGGCGACCGCGCTGCGTTGGGCCAGGCCGAATTCAGACAGGATCGCAGCCAGCGTGTCCTTGTTTCGCGCCCACTGCGGCAGAATCCGGATTGAGCAGCAGGACCGGTTGAGCGTCAGCGGACGGCCGCCCGCCTCAAAGATGCGACCCCGCGCAGCGTGCAGGTCAAGAGTCTCGCCCTGCTGCCCCATTGCCCGCCGTTCGTAGTGCTTCCACCGTCCCAGCTGAACGTATCCGAGGAAGAGGAGCAGACCTGTCCAGACCGCGGCGGCCGCGGCGATGAGTACCTTGGTGCGACTAACGGGCTGCCGCATCCGCCCCCGGGTGCTTTGCCATTGCCACCACCTGCCCATTAGCGGTGACGATCTGGTCTGCGGGAACCGCTGGCCGCCCCTGCGCAACCCAGAGTGACTCCATCCGCGCGAACCCGGACAGCGTCACGATCTCGGCACCTACTCCCTCAAGCCTCTCAGCCAGCAGTTTCCGCTCGGTCTCCAGCCGAGACAGGTTGCGGGTCAGCTTCACGCTGCAGCTATGCTGATACAGGTAGGCGACCGCCAGCACGCAGATCACAAAGACCAGCAGAATGCGTCTCATCGTGGTCATGGAATCACCTCCGCGGCTCGGAGCCGGGCGGACCGCGAGCGGGGATTCTGTGCCACCTCTTCCGGGCTCGGCCGGACCGGCTTTGGCGTCAGTACGTGCAGCTGCCCGGCAATCCGCCCCGCTCGCATGAACTGCTTTGCCTCCTTGTCCTCGAGCGAATGATAGGAAAGGACAACCAGCCTGCCGGTCGGGGCAAGCACTCCCAGCGCTCCGACCAGACCTTGCCTGATATTCTCAATCTCTTGATTGGTTACGATTCTCAGAGCCTGAAACACCCGCGCCAGCGCCTTGCGGGCGAACCGGGCTGGCACCACGCTCCTCACTGCTTGGACCAGATCACCGGTCGTCTGCAACTCCAGTCGCCTCGCGTGGATGACCCGCGCGATCCTGCCGCTCATCGGTTCTTGGCCGTATGCCCGGAGCCAGTCACGCAGAGCCTGTTCCGACGACCGACGAATCCAGTCCAGAGCAGTCGGAACCTCGGCTGTCTGGTCGAATCTCATGTCGATTGGCCCGTCTGCGTCAATCGCGAACCCCCTGGGACCTGAAGTGAGCTGGAATAGGCTCGCACCGAAGTCAAACAGGACTCCGGTCACGGGTCCAAGACCCAACTCGCGTACAAGCGTGGGCAGATCGGCGTAGTTTGCGTGAACGATCTCAACATTTTCGAAGCCAACAAGCTGCCTTTTCGCCGAGGCCAGCGCCTCGGGGTCGCGATCAATCCCTAGGAGGCCGAAGGGCCAGCGACACTGTCCCTTGCCACCGTCATCATGCGCCGTCCGCTGAAGACCGACGGATGCGTCTCGGTGGTGCTCTTCTTGGTTGCTCGCGGCGAGGGCCTCAAGTATCGGCCGCGCGTGCCCGCCTCCACCGAGACAGGCGTCGATGATGATCCCACGGACGGGCCGAAGGTACTCAAGAACCTCACGGAGTAGAGCCGGCTGATGGTACATCGCGTTGAACCTGTCCGCCGGGGAAAGCGCCTTTCTCCCCGGCCGCTCGTCTGCCATCAAGCCTCTTAATTAGTTCATCGTACAGTCGGCTGTTCTGGACCACGTATTCGTCGAACCGTGCGGGGTTCCAGATTTCAAAGAACGGACCAAGACCCACAAACCGGGCCTCAGCGCCGACTCCGGCTAGCTCAGTGAGCTTCTTCGGCAGCAGCACCCGGCCTTGAGCATCGAGATCAATCTCCGTCGCACCCGGCAGCCAGAGCCGCCGCAGCACCAAATCCTGCTCACTGTACAGGTCGAGATTCCTCAGCCTTGTGACATGCACCCGCCACTCGGGCCGGACGTGCGCCTCGATGCACCCGCTGGCGCCGCGCAGCAAGACGACCTTGTCATCGGTGCCGGTTGGGAAACTTCGCCTGAAACTCGAGGGAATAGCTACGCGGTTCTTGGTGTCCACAGCGTGAGTGTGGTCACCAACGAAGAGGAAATCGTAGCTATATTCTAACACATTTCACCACTTAACTAACATCGGACTTGATTCTATATTCACTCTTCTCATACGTCAAGCAATATGTTAGCAACATCAAGTGAAGTAAGTACTTGAAAATAGTTACTTTATATCGGTGGGGAATAGCTAATATGCGTGGGGCCGCGCGAGGGTACAGCCGGAGGCTGAGTTTCGGTCGATATCTGGCCGAGCCATGACTTGACAGAGATAAGCTTTGGCGAGATGGGTCTGAGCTCGGTACCGGGTTCCGATGAAGGCAATGAAGTGACGGCCGGTCCCAGGCCGCTGCTGCCGCCAGGCCGGATGAACGCACGGTCGAGAGCGAAGGGCTAGGCGAGGTCTCCTTCGTAGTGTTCTGGTGTGGAGCAATCCGGCATTCCCGCGAATGTCAAGGGCCATCGCCGCATGTCGCACCATGTTGCGGAACACGACGGCTGGCGAGAGTATTCCTGGGAGCCGCTCAAGCTGGCCGCGACCGCGTAACCAACTCAGCTCCGCGAGGTTGAAGCAAGAGTTGACCCAAGAGCTGGAGCAAGAGCTGACCCAAGAGTTGGTGCAGGAGTTGGCCTAAGAGCTGGAGCAGGAACTCGTCCAGGAGCTGGTGCAGGAACTCGTCCAAGAGCTGGCGCAGGAGTTCGCCCAAGAGTTGGAGCAAGAGCTAACCCAAGAGTTGGAGCAAGAGCTGACCCAAGAGTTGGTGCAGGAGCTGGCCTAAGAGCTGGTGCAGGAGCTCGTCCAGGAGCTGGTGCAGGAGCTCGTCCAAGAGTTGGTGCAGGAGTTCGCCCAAGAGTTGGGGCAAGAGCTGGCCCAAGAGTTGGAGCAAGAGCTGACCCAAGAGTTGGTGCAGGAGCTGGCCTAAGA
>CAYOCZ010000138.1:0-8044 GCA_964402475.1 uncultured bacterium
CGACTTGATAACGCCAGACGGGGAAGTCGGCATAGAGCGGCCCGAGTTTGAGCCTCATGCCGGCATCCATGCGCGGTTGCCAGAATCCAGGAAAATCAGGGACACTCCCTCGAAGCGGCTGCGTCGAACTCGCCGCGGTAGCGTCCCTATTTTCCTGAGGGTCGCCGACGTTACCGAGGTCGAAGAAGGGATGGAGAGATATCATGCCCAACTTGGCCGCACTCGCCTCGAAGTTGAGGCCGTAGGCGGCGCGGCCGTGCAGGTACTCGCCGGCCCATCCGCGGCAGTTGACGTCGGCGTCATAGTGCCAGTGCTCCTGGCCCGACGTCAGGCCTTCATAGCCCCAACTGACCGGTTCGGCCGGGTTGCTGGAAAGGCCTCCGGAGAGGTAGAACTGGTCCTGTTTGGGCACGTTGCCCCAGACGTAGCCCGCGAACACACGCAACGTCAGGTTGAGCGGTCGGAGTCCCCGCCATGTGTGTGACTGCTCGAGTCCCAAACGCACGTAGTCGGAATCGCTGCCGAGTGCAGGTATGCCATTGCGCACATATGCCTGGGCACTGCCGAGGAAGAGTCGGGATTCATAAGTCCGGGCGATTCTCGCGCGGATGTCGGCGGTGCGGGCCTTCTGCCAAGCAAGCGTGTCGCGGGACTTGAGGTTGTAGAGGTCGAGAATGCGATAGCCGAAGTCAATCGTGGTTTTCGGCTGCCGGAATGCCGGCCCGAGCTCCTGGCTGAAATAGAGCTTGGCCCCGGCGTCGACCAGCGAGTAGTCGAGCGCGGCGTAGACGCGCAACCGGTCGCTCAAGAACGTAAGCGGAGTCTGGTAGTTGACACTCGTATGCCAGTCATCAATCGCCGTGCTGTAGATTTCGCTCACGGTCCACTGGTGACGTCCCCGCAAGGGCCCGGTGTCGTAGAACTGCCGGCCCTGGGCCCAGGCGCAGAGCTGGAACCCGTGGTAGGCGTCTACCCATGCGTACGGGCCGTAGAAAATCTGGTAGTCGGTGAAGCTGGGCAGCGCGAAGATCGGCCGCACCGTCACCTTGTGGTTTCCGAGCCGGTTCGGCAGTATGGCGTCAGCCGGTGCCGTGCCGGCAAGCTGGGCGCCAACCACCGGGAATTGGGAGGCGAGGTCGAGGTGGGTCGGGTGCGCGCCTCGCTGCGATTCCATCCAGTTGCGCATCAGGGAGTCGAAGGCGGGCCGCCCGATTCTCCGTTCTTCGGCCAGAAGCAGGAGCGCGGGACGGGATTGAATGGCAGCCTGGTAGCCGACCTGGTCGCGGCACTCGGTCAGGTCCTTGCAGAGAACCTTGTTCGAAGCACCCAGATAGTAGTACAGTCTGTTGTAGTACTCGTTGTTGAGGCCCTTGAGCAGCCAGCGGAGCAGTGGGTTTGTCACAAGGCTGGTTCGGCCGTACTTCTCGTCCATGTAGCGTATTTCCGAGTATGATGCCGGGCCTTGCGCGATGCCGGGGTCGCTCAGTTCGTCAGCGCCGGTCGCGCAAGCGGTCCATTGCAGCGCGACCTGGTGCGCCAGCGCCTGTTCGAACATCCGTGTGTACGGAATCGGCCGCGTGGCCATGACGATGAGCCCGGGGTATGACGCATCCTGCGCAACGATGCCCGAGCCGTCCACGATGGTCAGGCCTGCGAACGGGAACGGCCCGTTCCACTCCTGCATCCGGCGCAGTATGTCGGCGGTCGTCATCAGGGCATCGTACCATTCTGCATTGGAGAAGCTGCGGGCCATGACCGTGATGTTCGTGCCGGCGATCGAACGGGACATCTTCTTCAGCCTGGGCCCGGCTGCGACTGCGAAATCAGAGACGTTTGTCGCGGCGATGCTGAATACCCGGCGGCTGGGTCCCGGGCTGGGAACCTGAGAATCGGACACCGAGCCGGGAGCGGCCAGGTCTAGGTCTGCGGCTACGTCGAGCGTTACATGGTAGTCACCGAACGCGGCAGGAGAGTGGCCGAACACGTGGTATCCGCCGAGCAGCCAGCCGGCTCCAGGGGTACGGGCCGCGACCTCGGGGTACCAGTGGGCAAGTATGAAGTTGCGGCCGCTGCGGGCAGCCTCACCGAACCGGGATGGGACTTTGGTGTGAAATCCCAGGCTGATTGTCACCGATTCGCCCGGCGCAAGCGGCGGGTTCAGGAACAGGCCGAGTTCGGTCTCCGTCTCGGATATCAGGGTTACCCGGCCACCGGATTCGACCAGGTCGGTCGCAATCCACCCGCGGTCGCCTTCGCGGGAAAGCGAGAAGTCGAACCGGCCCATCGCCTCCAGTTCACGGCCATAGGTCGTGGAGCGGTTGCGGAAAGCGTTGGGGTAGAGGTGGAGCCAGAGCGAGCCGAGTGTGTCCGAAGTCAGGTTGCGGTAGATGACCGTTTCCACGCCGCGCAGCAGTCCGGCGTCGTCGAGTCGCGCGGAGATCGTGTAGTCTACCGGCTGGGCATTCGCTCCCAAGCCCGCAATGAGGAGCAGCAGCGGCACGAGAGCGGGCCGCTTCATTCGGTGCCGGAAAGAGAGAAAGGGATCGAGGGATGAAGGGATCGAGTGCCGGACACTTGCGCCCCTATCCCTTTGACTCTTTTTCCCTTGCCGGTAGCTGTGAGCGGAAGACCTGCGTGCAGGCCGACTGTATCTGCGCCAGCATCTTGCGGTCAAGGCCTTGCGCGACTGCCGGCTGGACCAGTTTGGCCAGTTCGCGCTGGGCCACCTCGGGCCGGGTCGTCTCGAATGCGTCGATGGTCGAGCAGCAGGTACGGGCGAAGGACAGATACGCGCGATGCAGCGAGGAGGGAACTCGCAGCGAGCGAAGCAGGGCGGCGGTCGTCTCATCTGCCTGCTTGACGCCGGACCAGAAGCGGCGGGTGTGGCGCTCGCGCTCCTCGATGCGCCGGGAGCGGAGTTGCTCGCGCATGGGGCGAGAGTCCTTGCGCCGCGGGGGCGGAGGAGGAGAAGGACTTCGGTCAGGGGTCGAGGGACGGGGCCCACTGGTCATGGGTCCCAGGACCGGATGGGGACTGACGGGTCGTGAATGACGGGTGGGTGCGGCAACGGTGCCGGTGGCAGGGAGCACGTCAGCGATGGCCTGCCACGCCGCTCCACAGGCTTCGAGACAGGCAGCGATCGTCCGCAGGGTGGGGTTGGGCACCTGCCCTTTTTCGAGACGCAAGACATACTTGTATCCGTGGGCAGGGTCGAAGCCGATTAGCTTGGCGAGCTTCATCTGGGAGAGGCCGGACTGCCGGCGAATCTGCTTGAGCCTCGCGCCGAGGGCTTCCAGACCATGCAGCGGGGGCCTGACCTTGCGGCCCATCAGGCAGTATCCATTTCGGGGTAGATGTTAGGCAAGTGCGGTCGAGTGTCAAGGACCGGCGGCAGCGGGACCGCGGCCGTGCGTTCTTCGCTCGAAACCGGGTGGATTGAGACTTCTCTTGACAGGCAGTTAGAGCGGCAGTAGATTACTTCCAGAATATGCGACAGCAGGTCAGGCCGGCCGTCGCGAGCGGCCGTATCTAGACGAATCTGCAGGTAATGTCGGTGATGAAAACCAAGGAGGAACGTAGATGAAGACCACCGTGAAGCTCCTGACCGTGACCTTGGGCGCGTTGCTCGTGCTGACCATGGTCGGTTGCCCCAAGAAGTGCGTCACGCCAACAGAGCCGGTTCCGGCACCCCCGCCGCCGGACACGCTGACCGAGATGCCGCTTGAACCGGAAGTCGAGCTGAACCTCGCCACGATTTACTTCGCCTTCGACAAGGCGGACATCAGGGCCGGTGACGCCATGATTCTGCAGGGCAACTACGGGCAGCTCGAGAAGGCGACCGGCGCGCAGGTGACCATTGAGGGCTATTGCGATCCGGTCGGCACGTCCGAGTACAACGTGGCGCTGGGTATGCGCCGGGCGGAAGCGGCCAAGGCCTACCTCGTGAAGCTGGGCGCGAACATGAACATGTTCTCGACCATCAGCTTCGGCGAGGAAAAGCTGGTAACGCAGGACGAGATGCAGTTCGGGCTGAACCGGCGCTGCGAGTTCGAGGCAGCCCAGTAGGGACTTCGCTAGAGACCAGATGATTGATGGCGGCCAGTAGGCTAAAGCGCGCAGCCGGCTTCGGCATGCCAGCAGCGATTGGCCTGCTGGCTGCCGTTTTGTGCACCGGCTGCGGCTTGCAGCGCGAGTACGTGCGTCGGGGCCAGGTGCTTGACTCGATGTCCGTGCGGCTGATGCGGGCTGAGCAGGTGCAGCAGCGCCACGAACAGGAGATGGCCAGGCTTCGGGCCGACGTTCTGACCGAGCTCGAGACGATCGATGGCCGGCTTGACCAGTTCGGTGCACGAATGGCGGACGTCGGTGACCGGCTCGGCCGAATCAGCCGCCGGGTCGGTGCCGGCCGCGGCGACATAACTCCGGTGAAGAGGGAGTCGGTGCCCGGTACGCGACCCGAATCCCCGAAGTCGGACACGGTGAAGCCCACGCCCGATACGGTCGGACTCGCCGGAGACAAGCTCTATAACACGGCATATCTTGACTTCACGCGTGGTAAGTATGAAGTGGCGATCAGCGAGTTCCGGCGGTATCTTGTGTCCTTCTCTCCAAGCGACAACGCGGACAACGCCCAGTATTGGGTCGGCGAGTGTTTCTATTCGCTGGGCAAGCTGGATAGCGCTGAGGCCGGGTTCCGGCAGGTGGTGGTTGATTTCCCGAAGGGGAACAAGGTCCCGGCGGCCGAGTACAAACTCGGGCTCGTGTACCTGGCCCAGAACCGCAAGCCGGAGGCCGCGAACCAGCTCCGCAGAGTCGTGAAGGAGTATCCGAGATCGAACGAGGCCAGGCTGGCGCAGGACCGGCTGCGTACCCTGGAGCAGTAGACAATGACGCCGGCCGCGGGCCCGAGCAGCGGATTCTTCGGCCCGTTCATACATGCCGGCTTCTTCGCTCAATGTGTCATCATCGCGCTAGTGCTCATGTCCATCGTCAGCTGGGCCATAGTCATCCGCAAGCTCAGGACGCTCGGCCGGTCGGCGCGTCAGACCCGGCAGTTCCTGAACGTGTTCGGGTATCGCACGCGGCTGGGCGACTATGAGAAGGTCGCGAAAGAGCTGAAGCAGTCGCCGCTGTCCGGGCTGCTGCTGGCCGGCGTCAAGGAGTGGGATGCTCTGCGGGGTGACTTCGGCAAGATCGAGGGCGGGGCCGACCTGATGCAGCAGCTTATACCGAACATCACCGAGGCGGTGGAGCGCGCGGCGTCGCGGGAGTCGGACAAGCTGCAGAGCTCGCTCGCATTCCTTTCCATCACGACGATGGTCGCACCGTTCCTCGGTCTGCTCGGCACGGTTCAGGGCGTTCTGAGTACTTTCTTGAGCCTGCGCGGGACCCAGATTCCTACGCTCCAGACCATCGCTCCGGGCATCTCCGACGCCCTGATAACGACTGTGATGGGGCTGGTCGTGGCGATACCGGCGGCGCTGTTCTATAACCACTTCGTAGGCCGGGCACACGACCTGGAGTCGGAGATGGACCGGTTCGCGTCCGAACTGACCGGAATCATGCGCCGCGAAATCGTCGGGTCGCAGATTGAGGAACGGAACCGGCCGTGAAAGAGCGGAAGCTCAAGTTCCTGGCCGAGATGAACGTCACCTCGCTGGCGGACATCAGCTTCACCTTGATGGTGATATTCCTGATTGCCGGCGTCTCGACCGCGTTCAGTCGGAACCAGGGCGTTGACCTCGAACTGCCCCGGACTTCGTCAGTCCAGCCCCAGACCAAGGAAGGCATCGAGGTCAGCATCAAGGCCGACGGCCAGATATTCGTCGGCAAGAAGGCGACGACCGTTTCCGGGTTTGCCAAAGCGCTGGCCGACCAGCTTGGTCGCGGTAACTATGACAGAGCGTACCTGCGTGCGGACAAGCACGTCGACTACGGCATGATCATGCTGGTGCTGGGCGACATCCGGGAGCAGGGAATAACGAACATCGGCCTCGTCGCCCTGCCGAAGTAGGGAGTCAGCGTGGGAGCCTCGGCTCGTTCGCTACAGGCCTGCACCGGAATGGCCAATTCCCAATTCCTGGTATTCAACGATAGAGGAAATGTCCAAGCGGCACCCACGCGTCGGCTTTGGTCATTCAAGCATTGGGGCCCAGTTGGGAATTGGCAATTGGGGATTAGGTATTGAACGCCGTGCGCGCGGGTCCCGGTGTCAAGCGCGGTTGGCGGACACGAGACTTGCTGCTTTCCTTTGCCGGCCACGCTCTGGTCATCGGTATCGCCGCGTTGGTCGGCATGAGCCGCGCTGTCAAGGACACGCGCCGGCCGATAGTCTTCAACGTGGCGGTCGTCAGCCCGGGCACGCCGCTGCCCAAGACCGAGTCCAAGGGCACGACGCTGGTGGAGTCGAAGCCGAAGTCACGGGCCAAGGCCAAGACCAAGACTGAAACCAAGGCCCAACCGAAGAGGGGCCGGAATGTGGTCAAGCGACAGGGACTCGGCGCGAGAATCGAAGGGGCCGAAGCGCTCGGGTATTCGTACTACCTGAATGTCATCCTCACCCGCATCTCCGACAACTGGCTTAATCCGTACGCGGGCGAGGCGAAGACGCTGAATGCCACGGTGATGTTCGTCATTGAGCGCGACGGCACCGTCCGACAGGTCAAGCTGGAGAAGAAATCCGGCGACGTGGCCTACGACGCATCGTGCGAGCGGGCACTGCTCGTTCTCGACCGTCTGCCGCCGCTTCCTCCCGAGTTCACCGGCCCGCGCCTGAAGCTCCACCTCGAGTTCGAGCAGAAGCCGTAGCCGGCTACGTGCCCGGCTTCCGCTTGCCTGTAGCGGCACGGGCTACCGCCGCGCACGCCGCGGCTCTCGTTTGTTCCGTTGGCCGCCAAGGCCTTGCTGGATTCCGGCTTGACACCCATCTTTGCTGGCATATCCTTGTGCAATGCCTATGGATGGTGGTTAGTCATGGCTAAGCATGAAATGAGCGTGTCCCTGAGACTCTCGAACAGCGAGGAGGGTTGATGTCTGACGGACGCCATGGCGCGCGCGCAAGCGTGCTTCTCATGGTCGTTCTGCTTCTGGCCGTGGCTGCTCCGGTTACCGCCGGACAGTGGTACCGGTTGTGTTCCACGCAGACGCAGGGCGACTTCCTGCGCGACATCAGGTTCGCGGATTCGCTGAGAGGTTGGATGGTAGGTCGCTACAGCGTATATTCCACGGCCGACCGCGGTCGGACATGGTCCGTCGACTACACAGTGCCATCCGACCCTGACACTAGCTACGGAGTCTTTGGCCTTGCAGCTGTGGACACGGCCAACGTCTACATATCCGACTATCGCAATTACTACGGGCAGGGCCACATTCCGCCACCGGTTTCTGACGTCTACGTACGCCGGCGTTATCCGACCGGCAACTGGCAACAACTCCTGTACCTCCATTTCGAGGGTGGTGGTCAATGGGTCGCTGCGGGGCGGCTGTTTTTCCTTGATACGCTCCACGGATGGCATTTGGGATCGGCATTGTCACACGGTGATGCCAGGCGTACCGTGGATGGGGGTGGTACGTGGGAGCCTTTCCAGAAGATCGCCTACGGGGATTGGGATGCCTGGTTCGTCGACAGCCTTACAGGATGGGCCGCAAGCGGGTCCATCCGGAAGACGACGAATGCGGGCGACTCCTGGGTCGTCCAACTGACAGGAGAGGTGGCCACGCGAGTACGAATGCTCGACTCCCTTCGGGGGTGGGTTCTCACCTTGGCTGGCATGTTGAGGACAAGTGACGGCGGCGACACGTGGCAGCACGTGCTGACTCAGGATTCCTTTGGCACGATGTGGTTCTGCGATTCGATGAACGGTGTCTGCGCGGGGAGCCGCGGCAGAGTTCTCAGAACGACCGATGGCGGAACGACGTGGCTCCCCGATACGACTGGCGTGACGTGGAACATCCGTTCGGTCTTCATGCTGGATAGCACGCATGCGTGGGCAGTCGGTGATTCAGGAATAGTGCTGGGCTACGGAGACTGGGCCGTACCAGGAAT
>CAYOCZ010000139.1:0-8034 GCA_964402475.1 uncultured bacterium
CTATTGGACAAGCTATCCGACCAGCTACTTGGCAAGCTACTCGACCAGCTATTGGTCAAGCTACTCGACCAGCCATTGGTCAAGCTACTCGACCAGCTATTGGTCAAGCTACTCGTCCAGCTACTGGACGAGCTACTTGACCAGCTATTGGACGAGCTATTGGACCAGCTACTCGACCCGCCATTGGTCAAGCTCCTGGACCCGCCATTGGACAAGCTACTAGACCCGCTATTGGTTAGGCTACTTGACCAGCCATTGGTCAAGCTACTCGACCAGCAATTGGACAAGCTCCTGGACCGGTTATTGGACAGGCTTTCGGAAAGCCTCCCTCACAAAACCTCCATCCAAACCGACGACCGGCGCACTTGCGCAGCTTGACTCCCGCAGTGGCACCCGCTGTGGCACCCGTGGTGGCTCCCGCCCTGGCACCCGTGGTGGCTCCCGCTCTGGCACCGGTAGTGGCTCCCGCCCTCTCACCCGCCCGGTGTTTCGGAGCAATCCAAACCCATTGTCAACCCCATCCGCGTCACGCTATTGACTATGGCCTGCGGTGGTATACAATCCGGGTCATGCTAGACGCTGAGTTTGTTTGCTCGTGGTGGAGGCTCGTAGCATAGGACGTTCCTCCTCTCCCCAGTTGAATATGGGCACGCACTCCAGAAAGGCATACTACACCACGCCGCTGGGGGCATTCTACATCGGCCCGTGTGAGAAGGTGCTGCGTTTGCCCACGCTCAAGGCGCTCAAGGGCAAGGTCCAGCTGATTCTGACTTCGCCGCCTTTCCCTCTAAACCGGAAGAAGAAGTACGGCAACCTGCAGGGCGCGGAGTACGCTGCTTGGCTAGCTAGCTTCTCACCCTTGTTTCGCGAGTACCTCAAACCTGATGGCTCGGTCGTGGTTGAAGTTGGCAATGCGTGGATGACTGGATCCCCCGTCACATCAACTCTACCATATGAGGCACTTCTTGCGTTCAAAGAACGTGGAGGATTCAGCCTCTGTCAGGAGTTCATATGCTTCAATCCTGCGCGGCTGCCGACGCCCGCGCAGTGGGTAACTCTCGAGCGAATCCGAGTCAAAGACGCGTTCACTCGACTCTGGTGGTTTGGCATGAACGAAAGGCCGAAGGCCGACAACCGTAGGGTTCTGGTCGACTACAGCCTCGACATGAAGAAGCTCCTCAGATACGGTAGCTACAACTCAGGCAAGCGACCTTCCGAGCACGTGATCGGCGCCAAGTCCTTTCTCAAGGACAACCGGGGCGCCATTCCCCCAAACCTGATTGTGGCTGCCAACACGCGGGCAAAGGACGCTTACCTTGACTATTGCCGCACCCAGAAGATCCTCTTACATCCAGCGCGGATGCCCGAGTCAGTGGCCGCCTTCTTTGTGCGATTCCTCTCGGAAGAGGGAGATACCGTTCTCGATCCATTTGCAGGTAGCAACACGACTGGTGCCGTTGCTGAGAAGCATGGTAGGCACTGGATTGCGATCGAACCCAACAGAGACTACGCCGCGGGCTCATTGGGGTGGTTCGACCGCGATTCTGTGCATGGACCAAGAGGCGCATGACGACCGAGGTCAGCCGCGAGTACAACTCTGGTGACGGTTTCCTAGAAGGGATTCCGCCGGAGGGCATCCTGTTTCAACAGATCATGTACACCAACGAGCTCGTATGGTACGGGCGATGCGACCGCCAGCGAATAGAGAACTGGCTTGCGAACTTCCAGGGGGAGGTCGCTGAACGCACTCTCGAAAGGCGACTTGCTCTGTGGTTGCTGGCGAACTTCGTCTACTATAACCAGGACGAGGTCAGACACTTGTGCAGAGTCGTGTATCTCCGTTTCCTCCATCGGGTAATCGTCGGCGGAGCAGGAATCACGCCCGGATCGCCGATGGATGAACGTTCACTAATCGCTGAGACGATGTTCTGTCATCTTGGACGCACGAGCGAAAGTGGCGAGATGGTGAGCTACTTCTTCAGGCAAGAGAACGGGCTGCCAACCGAGCGGTTCTTCAGAAACCCGGAAGAGCTAGACGATTCCGTACGGAGAATCGTCTTTGTGGACGATGTGGCACTCACTGGCGAACAGGCAGCCCTATATCTGAGGCATGCCATTACTCAGCGCGGCGACAGGGAGGTGTTCCTGCTGACCTTCATTGCTACCGAAGATGCCAAGGATCTTCTCGCGAAAGGCAAGATCGAGGTGATATCGCCAATCATACTTGACGACCGCAGTCACTGCTTTGACAAGGTGTCGGGTACCTTCGTTGACTGCAGATCGCAGATGGATGTCTGCAAGCGCATGGCTAGCCACTACGGAGCGAAACTCCGACCCAAGAGTCCGCTGGGGTACAAGGATTGCGGGTACGCGTTTGGCTTCTTCTACAACACGCCGGACAACTCCCTGCCAATATTCTGGTGTGGCGAACAAGGCTGGCAGCCCGTGATGAGGAGATATGACAAGAAGTACGGCCGGCAAATCAAAGGGGCGTTCCGGGGACATGAACCTTACATTTGAGAACCCCTTTTCCGAGTACAACGCGGCCAGAATTGGCAGCTCGAAGGTGCTCGCGTACTGGTGCAGTCCGTTCAGATTTGCACAGCTCCCTTCGGTTAGCGAAGCGAACATGCTCAGAGAGCCGAATCCCATCGTGCTGATGGGCGGCCGCGGAAGTGGAAAGACGATGGTTCTAAGGTACTTCTCATACGAAGTACAGAAAGCAGAGGCCCTACGTCGTAGAAGAAGTAGGGATGCCAGCTCGGTTCTATCCCACCTCAAGAAGCGCGGGGGGATCGGGTTCTACGTGAGGTTTGATGGAACCGCATTGGTGTCGTTCACCGGACACGGACTTGACACCGACAAGTGGACCGCTATCTTCACCCACAACTTCGAGCTCGAAGTTTGCAGGTCCTTCTGTGCGGTGATGTTGGACCTCACCAGCACTCACAACCTGGATGCGAAGCGCGTCAATAGGGAATTCGTGCCAGGGCTTGCCAAATTGCTTGGCGTGCCCGCGAAGCAGACGCCCACGCTACGTGATTCCCTCCATGCCGTCGAGAGGATGATCGACGAAGTCACCAGATTTCGAACACGCGTCGCTTTCACCGAAACCAACTTCGCTCCCCCGGTTGTATTCCCGGGGGGAGGTCTGAGTTTCGGCGTGCCGAAACTAGCCAGAGACGCCCTCGACGAACTCAAGGATATCTCCTTTGTGATCCTGCTCGACGAGTACGAGAACTTCCTCACTGACCAACAAAGGGTCGTCAACACGCTCCTCAAGTTCGTGCCGCAGGGAATCAGTTTCAGGATCGGAGCTCGTCTGCAAGGCTTCCACACACATTCAACCGTATCCGATGATGAATTCATCATGGAGGGAAGGGACTACACCAGCTTCGTCTTCGAGGATGTTCTGAGCAAGGACAGAGACTATCAGGAGTTTCTCTCCAACGTGGTGCAGAAGCGACTGAAGGCTGTCCCGGCATTCAAGATTACGAAGCTCACCAACATAAAGAGCATCCTCGGTGAAACCGAGGATCTGGAGAGGGAGGCTCGCGAGCTTGTAGGTGGAAGAGACAGACATTTCGATATGTTGAGACTCGCAAGGCTCCATCAGAATATTGACCAGGTAAAAGAGGCGCTCAGGTATCCTGCAAACCCTCTCCTAGAGATGCTCAACATCCTCTGGGTCATACGGGGCCGTCGACCCGCCGATGTCCGCAAGGCGATGGATGACTACCTCAAGGGAGAGCACACGGCCGATGCCGGCAAATACCACATGGACTACATTGACAAGTACAAACTCTGTCTGACGTTCCTCCTGGCATCCATATACCGGAAGAACAAGCAGTACTACAGCTTCAATACCTTCTGCTACTTGTCATCCGGCATCGTTGGACATTTCATAGAGCTGTGCCGCCGAAGCTTCCAGTACGCCTTTTTCGAAGACCCTGATCGTCTGCTGAAGAACGGTGAGATCAGCCCAGACGTCCAATCCAGAGCGGCCGGCGACTATGCAGCGGCGGCCCTGCGCGAGATTCTCAAGATCTCGCGCTACGGAGCCGACATCCAGCGGTTTGCCAGGAACCTAGGCAACATCTTCGGCGAGTATCACAGAGACCCCCTTCTGAGATATGTAGAGCCCAACCAATTCGCGGTAGACATCTCGCTCGTGCAAGACCCAGACTGCGCGAGTGCATTCCTGAAGGCACTTGAATGGTCCACCGTACAGCGAAAGGGACGACTGCAGCCCGCGACGCCCGGAACTGAGAGGAGGGAAATCTACGCACTCTCGCGTATCTTCGCCCCGGCGTTCGGGTTCTCCTATCGCACAAGAGGTGGCTACTCCGAGAGCTATGATCCCAGGGGATTCACGGAACTGTTCAAGTCCGAACGGGTTGCACCTAGGCTGTCGCTAGGGCAGCGCCAAACGGATGAGGCTCAGAGACAGATTGAATTCCCAGAAGAGAGCTAGAGTGAGCTCACCACCCCCTCAGCCCTACGTCATGCGTCTTGTACGGGATGAGGACGCGATGCCCGATTGCGAGTACGACCTATTCCTCGTTGCTGGCGGCGCTGACCACCGCGCCTACGAAATGCTGCGAACATGCCGCCGCAGGGGCGTGAGCATCCACGAAGTCGCGCTGTTCGACTTCTGCGAAAGAAGACCAGGATCCGACGATCGCACCCACCCATACAACAGCTACCGTGAACTCGGTCTCCCAACGAAACCCATCGACTGCTCAATACTCGACCCGGCGGCGTGCATCAAGGATCTCGACAGACGCCATATGCTTGAGGCCGGAGGCAAGAGACTTGCTCTTGACATTTCGTGTTTCACGAAGCCATATTTCTTTGCGCTACTGCGGTACCTGACCGATTTCGCGGGCGCGACACGGCTTACCGTGTTCTACACAGAGCCGGTGTCCTACATGCTACAGGGCGGCGTGTACCATTCGACCACTGGCTCGCTCTCGATAATAGAGGTCCCCGGCTATCCTGGTATGCAGTCCGGTACGACTCGGAAAACTCTGGTTGTTCTTCTGGGCTTCGACGGTGAGCTCTCCTCTTTCATCCATGAGCACGTGTCTCCAGATGAACTGCTGGTCGTCAATGGCTTCCCCGCATACTACCCGAAGTTCAAAAACACAAGCCTGGTCAGTAGTGAGCGCATAGTCAGCAGCGCAGGGACCCAGAGATACTATGTGGCCGCGAACAACCCATTCGAAACCTTCAATCTGCTCTGGAATCTCAAGAGAAAGAAACCAGGGGCGTTCTTCAACGTCGCGCCGTTGGGTACGAAACCGATGGCGCTTGGGGCTTGCATGTTGGGACTGGCGTGTCCTTCCGTCAGGATAGTCTATCCTCTGCCCGAGCGGTACGCGGAGAAGACCACCGAAGAGAGCTGGCGCTCATGGGCATACGTGCTAGAGCTTCCACCTCAAGGATCTCCTCGCGAAGAAAGAGGGTGAGCCATGAAAGTAGCGCTCCTGTCCTTCACTCCAGAACCAGACAAACTTTGCGCCGCATGTGCTCTTGGATGTCACTCCAAGGACGCGGCAAGCTACATCTACAAAACGTTGACAGACAAACGGATCAGATCCGTCCTGCGCAACACAGTTTCTCGCGGCCATTGGTCAGTCATTGAGCACGCGTGTTTCACGTTCGGCGTGGAAGGCGTATCTCGGTCGCTTACGCACCAACTCGTCAGGCATAGGATAGCCTCCTTCTCGCAGCAAAGCCAGCGGTACGTCCCGCAAAGCGACCCGGACTACGTTACTCCACCTACGATAGCGCGGGACCCGACCATCAAAGCTGTGTTCGAGAATCAGGTGAATGAAGCGTGGACGACCTACGCGGCGCTGCGCAGGCGGGGCGTTCCGGCAGAAGATGCTCGCTTTGTCCTCCCAAACGCCACGAGATCGTCAATTGCCATCACCATGAATGCACGCGAACTTAGGCACTTCTTTGAGCTAAGGTGCTGCATCGTGGCCCAGTGGGAGATTAGGGAGATGGCCGAGATGATGTTGGTGGAGGTTCAGAGAGTCGCTCCCGCTATCTTCGAAAGGGCCGGACCCAGCTGCGCAAGCGGCAGCTGCCCGGAGAGGATGGACGACTGTCCGCTTAGAAGCACGTACGCAATCAAGCAAGATCTCTGCCGCTAGGGCTTGGGGTATCAGGGACAGGCACCCCATTTCGGGGGAAAAGCGGGACACTTCCCCAATTTCTAATCCTAAGCGCGTTAATAGTGACTAAGGACAGGCACCCCATTCCGGGAAGCTTCGGGACATCTTGGCATCTTCCGCCCGCCCATTTGACATCCCCGTCCGCGAGTCCTAGAATCCGGCGATGTTAGATCCGCGTCTGACCTCCACGCCGCGGATCGCGCTGACACTCATCCACCTGTCTGCGTGTCTGGCGGTTGTTGTGCTGATTGGCTGCAACAGGCTTGACCAGAGCAAGAAGGCGCAGAAGCTCAAGACCGGGCTGCTGCCGGTAGAGCAGACGGACAAGTGGGGCTACATGGATACGACGGGCAGGTTCGCCATCAGCCCCAAGTTCGACGGGGCCATGTGGTTCTCAGAAGGACTGGCGGCGGTGAAGGTCGGTGACAAGTGGGGCTGCATAGACAGGCATGGCGCGTTTGTACTCGACCCTCAGTTTGACGAAGCTCTGGAGTTTCACGAGGGACTGGCAGTCGTCACCATCGGCGACAAGCGGCGCATCATCGACAGAACAGGCAGGGTCGCCATCGATTCATTGCTTGGCTTTGCCGCGGGGTTTTCCGAGGGGTTGGCCCGCGTCAAGGTCGGCGACAAGTGGGGGTTCATTGATACGACGGGCAAGCTCGTCATCGCCCCCCAGTCCGACTACGTCCGTGATTTCTCAGAAGGGCTGGCCTTCGTCTGGGTGGCCCGCAAGCGTGGCTACATAGACAAGACCGGCCAAATCGCAATCAAACCCCAGTTCAGGATAGATGGCCCGGGTGCACTAGACTTCTCCGAGGGACTGGTCACAGCCTCAGTCGGCGATAGCGTCGGCTTCATAGACAGGACCGGCAGGTTCGTCATCGCGCCCCGCTTCGACGGCGCTTCGTCCTTCAACGAAGGAGTGGCCCCAGTGCGAATCTTCGAAAAGGGTGTGTCCTACGGCCCTGTCGGCTTCATCGACAGAACCGGCACGTTCGTCATCCCGCCGAGATTCTCCTGGGCTTCGTCGTTCAGCGAGGGCCTAGCCGCTGTCTCGGAAGGGGAGAAAGTGGGCTTCATAAACAGAGCCGGCAGGTTCGTCATCAGGCAGCAGTTCGACTGGTGTGGCAATTTCAGTGAGGGCCTTGCCGTGGTCTGGATTGGCGACCGGACAGGCTATATCAACAGGACCGGAAAGCTGGTTTGGCAGCGCGAGCGGCGGAGGTACGGGGACTTCGATGCCGATCCGGAGGAGCAGACTCCGTCGCCAAGTACGGAGGTAACAGAAACCCCTGATGGCGCATACACGCAGGACGATTCCGCAATGCCCATCTGGAAGGTCGATGTGAAACCGCAGCCGATTGACATACCGGTGCCCATCTATCCCGACACGGTCCGGTCGGCGGGGATCGGGGGCCAGGCCGTGGTCGAGGCATTGGTGCATACCGACGGCTCGGTCGCCGACGCGCGGATAGTCGAGACTTCCGGCAACGCATCGCTGGACCAGGCCGCGGTGGACGCGGCGATGAGGTCGAAGTTCTCTCCTGCGAAGCAACGGGACAAGGCGGTGCGAGTATGGGTTTCGATCCCGTTCCGCTTCTCGCTGAAGTAGCTTGCCTCGAAGAACTGGCAAAGAGCTAGAACAGTCACCCCGTTCCGCCAGGCCATCTACCCTGACGCGCGGGCGGCGTCTCCCCTGCCGTCAGCCGCGGCCGAAGGCCGCGAGTGACCAGTGACCGGTTCCCAGTGTCCAGTTCTCGGGTTGCCGTAGCCGAACCCGCACTTCTGACCGCCGTCAGCCGTGAGCCGCAGGCGGTCAGCGGATAGCGGTCAGCGGGGCGCGCAG
>CAYOCZ010000140.1:0-7966 GCA_964402475.1 uncultured bacterium
CCACTATCATGTGCCAAGCTTGGCCGCGCCGCGCTTGGTTAATCCAAGGACGAAGCATGCGGTCGCCGCCGGCCGGACCTGAGACCGAAGTGCCATGAGATTCCATTTCAATATCATGCTGACCGTCGCCTTGGCGGTCCTGCTCGGTACGGTCGGCGCAAGGGTGTTCAAGCGGCTTAAGGTGCCGCAGGTTGTTGCCTACATCCTCATTGGCGTGCTGCTGGGCGCGACCGGTTTCAACGTCATCGACGCTAAGACGGTCGAAGGTCTGGCCCCGCTGAGCCTTCTCGCCCTGGGTATCATCGGCTTCATGATCGGCGGCGAGTTGAAACTCGACGTGTTCCGGCGCCACGGCCGGCGGGCGATGGTAATTCTCCTCGCCGAGGGCCTCGGTGCCTTCGTGCTGGTGACCGCGTTGGTTGGGCTGGTAACGCACAACTGGCCGCTGGCTCTGCTGCTCGGTGCGATTGCCTCAGCCACCGCCCCCGCAGCTACAGTTGACGTACTCTGGGAATACCGGACCCTGGGCGTGCTTACAACCATGGTGGTGGCCATCGTCGCGCTGGACGACGGCCTGGCGCTGTTGCTCTACGGGTTTGCCTCGGCCGTGGCGCGGACCATGCTCGACCACAGCCGGTTCTCGGTCATGACCGTGGTTCGGCCGCTCTACGAGATCGCCGGCGCGCTCGGGTTGGGCGGGGTCGTGGCGCTCGCCTTCCGCTGGGTCAGCGTCCGCACCCGGGAGAAAGAGCTCATCCTGGCTTTCGCGCTGGGGTCAATCCTGCTCCTTGTCGGTATCTCGCAGGCGATTGGCGTTGACATGATACTCGCGGCCATGGCCTTCGGCTCGCTCTACGCCAACCTGGCGGGGAAACAGGGCGAGGATGTGTTCGGCATTGTCCAGCGCTTCGCCCCGCCGATATTCGTGCTCTTCTTCGTCCTGGTCGGCGCCCGACTGAAGATCGGAGCGATGACCGGTCTGATGTGGCTGACCGCACTCGTCTACGTGGTCGGCCGCACCAGCGGCAAGCTCGTCGGGGTCTGGCTCGGCTCGCGCCTGGCGGCCGCGCCGGAGGTGATAAGACGCTACCTGGGTTTCTGTCTCTTCTCGCAGGCCGGCGTCGCCATCGGCCTGGCCGTGCTTTCCTCACAGGTTTTCTCGAGCCACCCGGAAGTATCGGCAACGATAGTCGCGGTCGTCACTGCGACGACGTTCATCGTGCAGATAATCGGTCCGTCCTCGGTTAAGTACGCGGTGACCAAGGCGGGCGAGGTCGGGCGCAACGTCACCGAAGAAGACCTGCTCGCGACCCTGTGCGTCAAGGACGTGATGCGAGCCAGCCAGCCGGTACTCCGGCTGCATGCGCCGCTGGCCGAAGTCATGGACACGGTCGCCCGCTCGGATGCCGTCTACTTTCCGGTGATCGACTCCGACGAGCTGTTCCGCGGCGTAGTCACGTTGGAGGGCATGAAAGCGGTGTTGAACATGCCCGACGTCGGACCGTTCATTGTTGCCGAGGACCTGATGGAGCAAGTGCAGTACACGGTCAAACCAGACACCAGCCTGCGCGACGCCCGGCAGCTGATGAAAGACCGGGCGCGCGACTTCCTCGTGGTGACCGCGCCGGGCGATGACCGTCGGCTGGCCGGTCTTGTCACGCAGCGGGCCATCGACCGGGCGCTGGAATCGGAAATCGCACGGCTGCGCGGTACCGAGGACGTGCCGGCCGTCGCCTGAAAACAGCACCAGGTACTGCGTTAGTCGGTCGGGTTTTCGGGTTCTGGCTCGGTTACAGTCAGCCGCGAGCGCTCAGAAGACGACCGGTTCCGGGACCGAGGAGTGGCCGTCGAGCCAGGCAAGCAGTTCTGAGATGCGGCCGGTGGCGAGGCCGATGCAGGTGTCGGCAGCGCCGTAGTAGATGTTGAGCGCATTACCGTCATCGCCGATAGTATGCCCGCAGGGGAAGACGACGTCCCCGACGTCGCCCTGGCGTTCGTAGCTCTCGCGCGGGCCGAGGATCCACTCGTCGCCGCGAAGCAGGACGCGGCCCGGGTCGGCGGAGTCGAGCAGGGCCGCGCCCAGCCGGTAGAGGCAGCCGGCTGCGGTCTGGCGCATGCCATGGTAGAGCATGAGCCAGCCGCGGTCGGTCTCGATGAGCGGCGGGCCGAGGCCGATCTTGTTGGCGTCCCACCACGGGCCTTCGCGGGCGGCGAGCAGCAGGCGGTGCCTTCCCCAGTGGATCAGGTCGGGCGATTCGGCAAGCCAGATGTCGGAGCCGCGCCCGGTGTGGGGCCGGTGCAGCATGAGCCAACGGCCGTCGTGGCGGCGCGGCAGGAGCGCGGCGTCCTTGTCCTCGGGTGGCATCACGACGCCGACCCGCTCACAGCTTCGGAAGTCGGGCGTCAGGGCGAGCGAAACCGCGGGCCCGGTTGGCGAGTAGGCGGTGTAGGTGACGGCGTATTTCTTGATTTCGTCCAGCCAGACGATGCGCGGGTCTTCGACGCCCCATGTTTCTTCAGGATGGCGGTCCGGGTCCGGCGGCAGCCACGGCTTCGGGTCGATCAGCCAGTCGCCGACACCATCGGCAGAACGCGCGGCCCACATGTCGGAAACGCCGCGGCGGTCTTCGACGCGACAGAGCAGAAGCGTGGTGCCATCGTGCAGCCGGACCGCACCCGGGTTGAACACGGCGTTGACGGTGTGGGGCCAGTGCGCGGCGGTCAGGATGGGGTTGACCGGGTGGCGCCGGAACAACTGGTCGCGCACAGCCGGGGTCACTTGTCTCCCTCGCCGCCGATGGTCTTTGCGTAGCGCAGGGTGAGCAGCGACCCGAGGAAAGCGAGAGTCGACTCCGCTCCTTCGTTGGCGTTGACGCCCTCGGGGTGAAGTCCGTCGTGGCAGCCGCCGGTCGCGTAGTCGTACACGGGCCGGCCAAGGTCATTGCGGCCGAGGAACCACTCGAACGCCGAAGTCATCGCCTCGCGCCAGCGGGTCTCGTTGGTGACGCGCCAGGCCCGGAAGCAGGCCTCGACCGTGCACTGGGCCTCGATCGGCTGCTGGTCGAAGCGGGGCCGCGGCGTGCCTCGCTGCCAGCCGGTGTTGGGGATGGGTGAGAGGTTGCCGGCTTCGGCGGTCTGGATCCGGACGAGCCAGTCGAGCGAGCGCAGGCCGGCGGCGGTCATCTCGTCGTTGCCGGTGTCGGCGCCGGCGCGGATGAGCGCCTGGCTGAGCCGGGCGTTGCCGTAGGCGAGGGACCGCTCGAACCACGACCAGTCATCGTCAGCGCCGGCACGATACAGTCTGAGCAGGTGCTGCGCCAGCGCGTCGCGGACCCGGCGGGCGTTGCTGGCGCCCGGGAAACGCTTGATGTAGGAACAGACGCCGAGCAGGGCATAGGCCCAGGCGCGCGGGCTGGAGAATAGCTCGACGGCAGGCAGCGCCGCGTCGAAGAGGTTCATCGCGAGGGCGACAAACGCATTGTCGCGCGAGCCTCCCACCACGGTGCCGAGGCTCCAGAGGGCGCGACCGTGGGAGTCTTCTGATCCGGTGTCTTCCTGCCAGCGGCGGTCGTAGCCGAGACGATTCCGGAAGCGCCGGTTCACGCGGTTGAAGGCGAAGTCGATGAAGGCGAGGTACCGGTTGGCCAGCCGGCGGAGAGCCGTGGTGTCCTCACCGTGTTCATAGGCGCGCAAAGCCACGATCAGCGCGCGGCTGTTGTCGTCGGTGGAGTAGCCTTCACTGAGATTGGGCACGGTGTTGCGGGCGTGCTCAATGATGCCGGTATCGTCGGTGAGAGTCAGCAGGTGATTGAGGTTGAGTTCCGGCAGGTCCATATCCAGCGGGTTTTCGACCGGGACGCGGTCGACGAAGACCGGGACGCGCAACCGCTCGTCGGTGGCACGATGGAAAGTGTTGAGGTAGCTCCGCGCGACTTCCTTCCAGATCATCTGGCGTCCGAAGGCATATGCCTGTTTGCGCATGGCGTGTCGCTTGGCTTCGTTGGCGAAGAGCTTGATGATGGTTTTGGCCATCGCCGTGTCGTCGCTGAACGGGACGAGCCGGCCCCGGCCATCGGCCAGCAGCTCTTCCGCATACCAATAGGGGGTGGAGACAACCGCCTTGCCGGTGCCGACCGCGTACGCGAGTGTCCCGGATACGGCCTGGGCCGGGTTCAGGTAGGGCGTAACGTAGAGGTCGGCGGCACCGAGGAACTGGCACAGCTCGGAGATGTCCACGAACCGGTTATAGAACGTGACGTGGTCGCTGACCTCGAGCTCGCGCGCGAGCCGCTGCAGGGAAACGCGGTACTCCTCTCCGTTTTCACGCTTAACGTGGGGGTGGGTGACGCCGAGCACGAGGTAGACCGTGTCCGGGAACCGCTGGACGACCGCGGGCAGCGCCCGGATAACGTTCTCGATGCCCTTGTTGGGTGAGAGCAGGCCGAAAGTCAGGATGACGCGGCGGCCCTCGACGCCGAACATGTCCTTGTAGAAGTTGGGGTCGACGAACGGCATGTCGGGGATGCCGTGGTGGATGAGGTCCACTTTGCCGGCCGGGACTTTGTAGATTTCACTCAGATACCGGCGGGAACGTTCGCTCATCACTACTACGCGGTCGGAGAGCTGGCAGACCTCGGTCAACACCTGGCGCTGCAGGTCGTTCGGTTCGCGGAGCACGGTGTGGAGTGTGGTCACGACCGGCATGCGCAGGCGGCGCTGCGCAAGCAGCAGGTGACTGCCGGCCGGCCCACCGAAGATGCCGTATTCATGCTGCATGCAGACCAGGTCGACCCGGCCCAGGTTCAGGAAGTCGGCGAGCTGCCGGTACTCGTCGAGGTCGTTCTGTGCGACTTCGAAGCGGACGCGGTCCGGGTAGTCATAGCCTTCGGCCGTGTCGTTCATCGCCGTAGCCAGGCACTCGGCATCCGGCACCTCGCCGGCGACCGACTCGCAGATGTCGGTGGTGAACGTGGCGATCCCGCAGCGCCGCGGCGCGTAGTTGCCGATGAACGCGATCTTGCTGAATTTGCTTGCGCGGGTCTTCATGATTATCTAAACAGAGTCATGATACTAGCCGGGACGAGGCCCGGAGTCAAACCGGGCGAGTTGCACCCGAGTTCTCAGTTGCAGGTTACAGGTCGGCCGGCTTGCGGTTGACGGTGTACGGTTTGCGGCCGTCGAAAGCCAGAAGTCCTGGGTCCGATGACTGCCAACTGCAAACCGATGCCGGGCGTTCCGCCGTTCCTGTTCCGCAGTCTACGATCCGGAATGGACTCGCGCGTCGGGAACCGCCTCGCTTGTCACCGGGATTTCCATTGCCTTGACATGCTTACGACTAGAAATCGGGGAAGTGTCCCTCATTTCTCCCAGCCGTCGGCGGAGAATGGTACCATGTCCCCCTTCCCGGGGCGGGCGGCTTGACAGTGGGCCCGTTGTGGCCTATTGTGTTACGGAAGAAGATCGGATTCTGACTGGGAATGGGGTGACCCCGAGGGTTTGGTTAGGAGAGTGAACTGACGGAGAGAACACAAAGGAGGCGTATGGACGAGGGCAGGGACGAAACTGCCAGAGTCGGAGACTGCATTCCTCTGCCGCAGAGCAGCCACAACTGCCGGGAAAAGGCCCCGCGGGGCGTCGCTGCAGTTCCCGGTACCGGCGGGCGCAAGGTCGACATCGACGTGCGCAGAGGCCGGCTGTCAGATTCCCGGAGAACTGTCGAACCTGAGTCCAAGCTTCGAGACCGGTCGCGGTACGTGCTTGGCATAGTCGAGGAGTTCGACGGCAATCATTTGCCGTATGTCGCGGCGTGTGAAGACCTGGGGGTTCGGTACAAGACCATCGACATCTCAGGCCCTGACTGGACCCAGGTCGTTCGGGGCTGCGGATGTGACGCCTTTCTTGTCTGGCCGTCCTTCAAAGTGAGCATCTGGAAACGGATGTTCGACGAGCGATTGAAGGTCATGGTCGAGGAGATGCACAAGATCATCTACCCGACCTACAATGAAGTCTGGTTCAATGAAAGCAAGCTGCGGATGTCCTACTGGCTGGAGGCCCGCAGAATACCGCACTGCAGGACACATGTGTTCTATTCGCGCGAAGGGGCCCTGGAGTTTGCCCGGGGAGCCGACCTGCCGCTCGTGGCGAAGTGCGACGCGGGATCCAGAAACGCGGGGGTCGAGATTCTTCGCAGCCGTTCTGCGGTCGTGCGATATGTCGAACGGCGTTTCGGGGAAGGGATGGCCTACCGAGGCGCTGACGTCCGGGACCGTGAATGGGGCAGCGTCCTGTTCCAGGAGTACCTGCCGGGCGTCGCCGAGTGGCGGATGATTCGAATCGGCGAGTCGTATTTCGGCCATCAGAAGCTCAGGGACAGGGAATTCCACAGCGGCTCGGGCAAGGTCGGATGGTACGATCCCCCACGTAAGCTGCTGGATTTCGTCCGCGAGCTGACCGACAATGCCGGATACACGGCGATGAACGTCGACATCTTTGAGACCCCGGACGGGCACTATGTCGTCAACGAAGTCCAGTCGCACTTCGCGGCCTACATCGAGTCTCAGATGTACGTAGACGGCAAGCCGGGGCGATACCGGTACGACTATGCCGACCGGGAATGGCGATTCGAACAAGGTGTCTTCTGCAGGAACAGCTGCTGCGACCTGCGGGTGGAGGCGCTCCTGGACTTGCTCGACCGAACAGCTTCCCAATCACCGGTGGGAGTGGAACGCCTGCTGCTTCCGACCGGATGACCCACGCGCGAAATCGCAGCCTGAGTTCCGGCAGAAGAGAGGACACGCCATGAAGATCACAATCATCGGAGCGGGGAACGCAGGACTGACCCACGCGGCCATGATCGCAAAACAGGGCCACGCGGTCACGATCGTGAAGACAACGCATCTGATGTACGACGACTCCTTTGACGTACTGAGTGCGACAAGACAGATAGAATACGAGAAGCAGGACGACAAGGGCACGGTCGGCATTGAGGCGGCGACACGGGACCTCCCGGACGCCGTATCCCGGGCAGACGTGATACTGGTCCTGACGCAAAGCGTCGCCCACGAGAAACTCTCCGAACTGGTTTCGCCTCACCTGCGGAAGGGACAGATACTGCTCGTCTCGCCGGGCTATGCCGGGAGTTTCTACTTCTCGACCAAATGCCGGGAGAAAGGCGCCGTGTTCGCCGAGGGCGAATCGCTGCCCTTTGACTCCCGGATTGTCGCCCCGGGCAAGGTCAACATCTGCTTCGAGAACATCCGGAACCCGGTCGGTGTCTTCCCGTCCGTAAAGACGGAGGAGACGCTGACGCGACTGAAGGAAATCCTGCCCAGGTTCACGGCCCGACAAGACGTGCTGGAATCGGCTTTTCACAATCCCAACCTCATCGTCCATACGGTGGGCGCGATAATGTCGGTTGCCCGCATCGAGCACAGCAAGGGCGAGTTCTGGATGTATCGCGAAGCCTTCACGCCGACGATCTGGAAGTTGATCGAGGACCTAGATTCGGAAAAGAAGGCGATCCTGGCGTACTTCGAACTGCCGACGCAGAGCTTCGCCGAATCATTCCAGTACCGGACCTACGAAGACCTCAGCGCGGACCCGATGGAGGCCCTTCGCCACTACGCCGAATTCGGGTCGCCCAAAGGACCGGGCGACGCCCGGACTCGCTATATCACCGAGGACGTTCCGATGGGTCTGTGCTTCATGTCTTCAATCGGCAAGAAGGCGAAGATACCCACCCCGGTATGCGACGCGCTGATCGCCATCGCGTCCTCGATGCATCAGAAGGACTACTGCGCAGGAGGAAGAACGCTCGACCGGCTCGGCATCGGGCACTACTCAGTCGGAGAGCTGAAGAGCATCCTCAAGCAGGGCTTCCCTCCCGTCGTCTGATCTCTCGACTCCGCATCGGCCGGACCGGACACCGCCGGCTCCCCCGGCCCTCACCCGACTTCTTCTGTTTCCG
>CAYOCZ010000141.1:0-7923 GCA_964402475.1 uncultured bacterium
TTGCGCCCATCTGATTGAGCTTAGGCGCGGTGACAGCAGCATCCTTGATGTCCGCGGTGTTCACGGTCGTATCCCGGATGTCGGCCGAGGCGATGCTTCCGTCAACGATGTTGCCCGATGATACCGCGTCCGCAGCGATCGTCGGGTTCGGGTAGGTGCCGGTCAGACCGCCGCCGGCAGCGCCGCCAGGCGGCACGCCGCTGATGGAAACGTTGGCCGCACTCGTTAACTGACCCTTGGCATTGACCGTGACTTGGCCGACCTGCGTCGCGCTGCCGTAGGTTCCGGCCGAGACGCCGGAGCTGGCCAGCGTGGGGCTTGGATAAGTCCCGGTCAGGTCTCCGCCGGCAGGCTGGCCTTCGTTGACGAATCGCGCGTCGCCCCAAGTCGAGTCAAACCGCACCGTGCCGGAATCGGCTATCGGATTGGGTGAGCAGACGACACCGGTAGCTTGCATCACCTTCCTGACTGTTCCGCTGCCGCCGCTGCCGACGCTGTCGGTGCCGGGCACCCAAGCTGAGCCGGTCCACTTTATGACCTGACCAGAGGATGCGCCCATCTGGTTCAGGTCCGCGGCCGCGATCGTACCGTCTACTACCATCGCGCTCGTCACAGCATCGGCCTGCGTCTCGTTGACGTAGCGTACGTCTAGCCCGATCGTGTCCTTGCCCTGCAGCAAGTCGGCATCCGCTGCGCGACTGGCAAGGTAGCTGTAGGCCGCGCTCGCGATGCGCAGCCGGGGGGTCAGCTCAGCGCCCCCCGAAACCGACATGGCAAGATAGGCCGCGCCCGCGTCCGGTACAGAGCCGATGGGCGTCACCGACCCGAGCAGGGCCGAGAACAACCCACCCCGCGTGCGCACTGTCTGCGTTTCGTTCCAGGACGGTGAGCCGCCGGACGGCACATCGTACAGCCGGAACGTGACACTGTAGGTCGTGTCTGCCACCGGTATGTCGAACGTGTCGGTGAGTTTGCCTTGGTAGGACATCATCTGAGGAATGGTGATGGCTTCGGCGCTCGACACCACACCGTTGGCTGAGGGCATCGTCGCCGCGTCGCCTGCGGCCCGCACTATGAGACACAGCGTGGACAGCGCCAATACTACGATTCTGGTTTTCATTTCGTCCTCCTTGCCGGGCGTTGGGCCCGGCCGGAATCGGTCCTACATAATCCGAATTCGTGTCAGCGGCGGGTTGTTCGACCGCCTCCGGGCTAGTTATAGCACAGCAAGGTTGACTGTCAAGATGAGGCTGCACACTCAAAGGAGCAGGGGCACGGCACCACGCGCCCCTGCTGTCGGCAAGGGACTGCCCTAGTGTCTTACTCTACCTCTGCACTACGAGCTTCTGCACGGCCGTACACGAGCCGGCGTCGAGCCGAACGAGGCATACGCCACCGATCAGGTCGCGGAGGTCAGGCCTGACCGCTCCGGCCGCGGCGGGTGTCGTTTGACTCTCAGGCGTGGGTTCGGGCCGGGGCTAGAGGGCGCGCTTTCGCAGTTCATTGATGACCCAGGGTGAGTCAATCTTCTTGCGACAGAGTCCACGCAGTTGGCGATGAGGTAGCAGCGCCACGTCTAGTGCATTTCAGATTGCAGATTGGCGGAGGAGATCTCGGGGACGTGATAGACGGTTCTCGGCCCGCGACGCGGTCTCAGCTTGACGCGCGCGATGCGCGGGGTTGTCCGCACGTCTGTTTGACAACCCCGCCCGCAGGCCTAGAATCCTGCCCAAGATCAATTCGAATCTGCATTGACGGATGTGAAATCAACTGACGCTTCACCGAAATCCCCAGGCATGACCTCCCGGATGCCCCAGGCGCTCCGAGGGCAAGAAACCGCATACAATGACCGCCGCCGAACAAGCTGACGTCGTCCATCGCCGATTCCTCCTTCTGGAGCTTCTGGTCAAGAAGGCCTCTATGCTAGCGACGCCCATGGCGGACGTGCTGCGAGAAGCAAAGAGGATTGTGGGGTCCAGATCCGGTGCGTACCACCGGGCGTACTTGTACGCGACACCTCCCCGGGCCGATGTACAGCTCTGTGCCCCGGACGAGGAGACGACGTCACAGGACATCCCTGCAGACGTCCTCGAATCCGTGTTTCAGCGCCGTGGGGCGATTGTCGCTCTTGACATCATGCCCCTCACCATTCCCGCGACGGTGGACCTCATGGCGAAGTGGAAGCTGGAACTGATGCAGAAGCTCGTCGGAGTGTTTGGCAAGGCCGGGTTCGGGCTCCACGACCCGGCCGCCTACGGTCTCGCCGCGAGCACGATGCCGACGCTCGTGTTGACCCAGTTCCAGGACATCTACATGCTCGAGGCGACGGGGAAGACCGGGAAGGTGAAGGAGGACTATGGCATGGAGTCCAACGACGCCTATTTCAATGACTACGCCGACAAGATGGCCGACTTCGGGCTCGGCGGAATCGAGCGCCTGAAGTCGCGCCACGCAGGAGGTGCGGAGTGAAGCGCAGAATATTGATGATACTGACGACCCTGGCGCTCGTGCTGCCGCTGGCAGCTGCGGACGATGACATGACCGCTGATCAGGTCCTCGACCACATCAGCGAATCAATGGAGCCCGAGCAAGCGCACGGCAAAGTGCGGATGACGATCCAGACCACGACCGGAGAAGAACGGTCGTTCCTCTACGAGACCTTCTCCAAGGGCAAAGGTGAGAAGGGTCTCATCAAGTACCTTGAGCCGTCACGGGTGAAGGGACAGACGATGCTCATGCTCAACGATGCCGACGACATCTGGACCTACTTCCCACGCACCAAGCGGGTACGCAAGCTTGCGACCCACGCCAAGAAGCAGAAACTTGAAGGCAGCGATTTCTCCTACGAGGACATGGGCGGCGGGGCCGAGTTCCGTGAGGAGTTCGACGCAACCAGACACAAGGACGAGAGCAAGGGCGGCCGCCTCTGCTACAAGCTCGATCTTGTGCGCCACGAAGACAGCGATGCCGGCTACTCGAGAATCCTCCTCTGGGTCGACAAGGAGCAGCTGGTGCCTTTGGCGATCCACTACTACCACGACAAGGACCCTGTGCTGTGGGAGAAGGAACTGATCTGCAGCGACGTCCGCGAGGTGGACGGTATCGCAACCCCGTTCAAGTGCGTGATGCACAACCGGCTGGAGGGCACCAGTACCTCGATGGCGACGGTCGAGATGCGCTACGACGTCGACCTGCCGGACGACCTGTTTACCGAGATGGGGATGCAGCGATGAGCCGCGCAATCCTGGCCCTCGCTCTGCTCGCGGCGACGGGCGCGGCCACGGACCTGGACGTGTTCGGCTACTACGAGCCGCAGTACACCGGCACCTGGGCCGGTGAGACGTACCGGCACCTGATGTCGAACCGGCTCCGCGTCGACCTCAAGAGTACGGTGGTGGATAACGTCGAGGTCGGCGCGGACTTCGTCGGCCTGCTCCACCAAGGCACGACGATATGGAACCTGCTCGACTTCGTGCCGGGCGCAATCGCGGAGAGCGTGCCCGCGATGCTGCGGCCGTTCTATGTGCTGCCGTTCGCGGACCGGTTCTACGCGGGCGACGTCTACGCCCGGCTTTCGTTCCGGCGGGTGGCGGTGACCGCGGGCAAGCAGCAGCTTTCGTTCGGCACCGGCTACTTCGCGAACCCGACCGACATCTTCAACACCAAGGACGCCTTCGACCCGACCTACGAACAGCCGGGCCACAACGCGCTGCGCCTCGACGTGCAGCCCTGGAACCGGGTGAGCGTGACCGGGCTGCTCGCGCCGGGTGCGGACTGGGAGGCGACGACCAAGCTGGTGCGGGCCAAGGTTGGGTTAGGGCACTTCGACCTGTCGGTGCTGGGTGCGGAGTTCGAGCACACAACGACCGACTTTGATTCAATTGACCCGGCTACCAGTTGGTTCCTCCAGACCACGGGTCAGCGGCGCACGGCGGGCGCAGACATCGTGGGCCAGGTCTGGGAAATCGGACTCTGGGCCGAGGGCGCGTACTTCATGCCTGGGGAGGGCGAGGACTGGTACGAGCTGATTACCGGCATCGACCACACGTTCGACTGCGGCCTGTACCTGATGGCCGAGTATCACCGCAACACGCAGGCACGCGCGGATCGGCAGTCGTACGACCTGAACGACTGGCTGCGCTCGATGTTCGGGGAAACGAGGACCCTGGCGCGCGACCAGGCCTACGGGCTCGTGCGCTACCAGCTGACCGCCCTAGTCGGGGTCGGGCTGATGGGCATCGCGAGCGTCAATGACGGCTCGTTCGCGCTCGTGCCGATGGTCGACTGGAACCTGTTCGAGAACGTCGACCTGACCCTGATGGCCAACGTCCCGTTCGGGGACGAGGGCAAGGCATACGGCTCAACACTCGGCAGCGGCGGGTTCCTGCGCTGCCGGGTGTGGTTCTAGCCGAGACCGGAGGACACGGCCATGAAACAGAGACTGCTTCGCAAGTGGGGCCGGTTCGCGACCCGGCACCCGTGGTGGATTATCGGCGTGCTGATGGTGGTGACCGTGGTCTGCGCCGGGCTGGCTTCAAACCTGAAGCTGAACATGCGCTACGCGGACATGCTGCCCTCCGACGACCCGAAGGCGCAGGAGTTCGACCGCATCCTGACCGAGTTCAAGACCGCGTCGACGACCATCATCGTGCTCCAGGGCGAGGAGCAGTCGATGAAGGCGTTCGCCGAGCGGATCGTGCCGCGAATCCGGGAGCTCGATACTCTGGTCGCCGGGGTCGAGTACAAGGTGGACAAGGAGTTCATCGGCAACCACGGGTTCATGCTCGTCGAGGCGGACGACCTCGACCAGTCGGTCGGGATGTTCAAGGACCTGAGCCTGGTACCGTTCCTGACCCAACTCAACGACGACTTCGAGCAGGAATACAGCGGAGACCAGGAAGCGCTGAGCACGCGGGTCAAGGAAGAAGGCGCGGTCCGCGCGCTCGACGGGCTCGAATTCTGGCTGCGGACGATGGACCGCTTCGTCAGCTCCGCCGACGCAACGCCGGCGCTGGCCGATTCGGCGGTAGAACGGCTCCTATTCGGGGATCCGTACTTCATCTCGTACGACAAGCGGGTCCTGCTGATCACGGTGAGGCCGACGTTCAGCGTGATGGCCATCGACGAGTGCGTTGCGTCGACCAGGGCAATCCGCCGGACTATCGACGATGCGCAGGTCGACTTCCCGGGGGTCGAGGCCGGGCTGACCGGGGCACTCGCAGTTCAGGCGGACGAACAGAACGCGGTGGGCAAGGACATCGGTATCGGCGTGTTGGTCGCGCTCCTGCTCGTGCTCGCGCTGTTCATCCTCACGTTCCGGATGTGGGCGTCGCCGATCCTGGCCGCACTCAACCTCGTCATCGGCATCATCATCACCGCGGGCATGGTGTCCATCTACCCGGGCCGGCTGACCCCGTTCACCGCGATGTTCGCGGTAATCCTGGTCGGGCTCGGCATCGACTACGCAATCCACATCATCTCGCTCTACACCGAACGGCGGAAGGTCGACCCGGATGCCGCGACCGCGATGGGGGAGGCGCTCGCCAAGTCGGGCTCGGGTGTCATCACCGGTGCGCTGACGACCGCGATCGCGTTCGCCGCGCTCGCGGTGTCGACCACGCTCGGCATCCGGGAGATGGGCATAGTGCTCGGGCTCGGTATCTTCACGACCATGGTTGTGACGGTCGCGGGCCTGCCTGCGTTCCTGGCCGCGCGCGAGCGGGTGCTGCTCAAGCTCAAGCGGGGTAAGCCGCTCAAACACAGGCACGTCGAGTTCAAGTTCCTGTCCGGATACGGCCGGGCGGTGGCGCGGCGGCCGTGGCTGTTCCTCGCGATTGCCGTGGTCCTGACCGGCTTCTTCGCGTACCAGGCCTCGCAGGCGAAGTTCGACCCGAACATGATGAACATGGAGCCGGAGGGGATGGAATCGGTCGTGCTCTACGACACGCTCGAGGAGGCGTTCGAGTTCACACCCGACTTCGCGATGGTGGCCGCGAGCTCAATCGAGGAGTCGTACGCGATTGCCGAGAGCGCGAAGAGAATGCCGGCGTTCAGCATGGTCGAGAACATCGGCGACTTTGTGCCCCCGCGCGACAAGCAGCTTGCACGCCAGCCCGCGGTCAAACGGCTCCGGGACCAGCTCGAAGCCCAGCGCCGGCGCCAACCGGTGACGCAGGCATCAATCGGCAAGGTGGTCGAGGAGCTGGAGCGGCTCGATGCCAACATCTACGAGCTTGCCCAGCTCGCCTACACCGGTGGACAGGACCGGGTCGACGCCAAGGCGAAGAGCATCGTCGGCGACCCGGAGGCGGACGAGGTGCAGAGCATGGTGCTCGACCTCGCCGAGCGCATCAAGGCCGACCCGGCACGCGCGGCGCGGGCGCTCGACCGGTTCCAGGAGCACTACTGGCCGGTGCTGCGCGAGCGAGCGCTGGCGATGGCGAACCCGGAGCTGATCGAGCTCGAGGACATACCCGGTGACATCCGGCGGCGGTTCGTGAGCGAGAGCGGCAAGGACTACCTGGTGACCATCTATACTACGAGGATGATCTGGGATTTCGAGGTCCTGCGTCGGTTCAACAAGCAGCTCGACCTCGTGGACCCGAGAATAACCGGGACCCCGCCGATAATGCAGCGGCTGATGGACTCGATTGCGCGGGACGGCGTGATTGCCACCATCCTGACGCTCCTCATCGTGTTCGGCCTGCTCTGGCTCGACTTCCGGAGCCTGCGCCTGGCCCTGCTCGGGATGATACCGTTAGTCGCGGGCGGCATCTGGATGGTCGGGCTGCTCAAGTCATTCGGCATGATGTTCACCATGATCAACGTCATGGGGTTGCCGATGATTGTCGGTATCGGCATCGACGATGGGGTTCACATCGTCCACCGGTACAAGATCGAGGGATTCCTCAAGACGCCCCTGGTGCTCGCGAGCACCGGCAAGGCGGTGCTCCTGACATCGCTGACGACGATCGCCGGGTTCGGGTCGCTGATGATAACGAGCTACCGCGGGTTCGTTAGTCTCGGCGCCCTGCTGGCGTTCGGTGTCGGCGCGTGCTTCCTGACTACCGTGCTCTTCCTGCCGTCGATCATCGGGCTCTGGAAGGGCCGGCGCGACGGGGGCGCGGCGTGACCATCGGGCTAACGACCGGCGCGTGCGCGGGGGCAGGCTGGATTGGTCCAAGTACTTCTTCTGGGTGCCGTGGGTGGGGAGGCTCGGGTTTGTCGGTGCTTCGGCCGGCCTGCCACGGCGGATAGACCGTTCTTCAGCACCGCCTCGGGCATCTCGGTGTCCGAGCCGTGGCTCTACATCATCTACTACAGCGTCGTGGGTGTCATCGTGGCCTGTCATTCGCTGTGGGCCGGCGTGCCTTCTGTCACTATGTCTGCTGGATGGCACCGTTCATGGTCATCGGCACGAAGCTGCGAGACGGGCTCAGGCTACCGGGCCTGCGCCTGCGGCCAGAGCCCGAGCAGTGTACGGACTGCAAGACCTGTACGAAGAACCGCCCGATGAGCCTAGACGTGAACGCGATGGTCAGGCGCGACTCGATGAGGGACTCGGAGTGCATCCTCTGCGGCCGCTGCGTTGACGGCTGCGTCAAACACGCAATCACGTACCGCCTCGGCCGGTAGCGCCGCGCCGCCGGCCGCACTGTTCGACAGTGTCAACTGAGGCCGATTCCGGCCCGACCTTGGGACTCTGGGCATTGCTGACGACGTGATTCCGATCGTGACATGCTGGACAGCGGGGCTCGTAGTCTCGCAGATGACCCGGGGAATCACGGCCTCCGCTGCGTGCGGGGTGATGTGCGGGACCACGGGTCGGGCAACTCGGCACACGACGCCGGCCGCAACCTGCCCCGCTTCTGACCGGATACCCCGTGAGACCACGGACCAAGGACTCCGGCAGGTGACGTCCGA
>CAYOCZ010000142.1:0-7879 GCA_964402475.1 uncultured bacterium
AGCAGCACGTTCTCGAGCGCGGTCAAAGTCGGCATCAGGTAAAACTCCTGGAATACGAATCCAATGTTCTTGCGCCGGAGCGCGTCGAAGCCGACGCCGCGCCGGGCCGTGTCGTGTCCGAGCACGCTCAGACTGCCCTCGGTCGCTCGGTCCATCAACCCGATGAGATTGAGCAGCGTGGTCTTGCCGGCACCCGAATGCCCGACCACTCCGGTGAACTCGCCGCGCTGAATGTCCAGGTCAATTCCCTTCAAGGCGCGAATCGTCTCCGCACCGCGCCGATAGACTCTTGTAAGGCCGCGGGCCTCGACCGCCAGACCGCCATTCTCCATTCTGACTTCTGCATTCTGACTTCTGGCTTCGTTGCTCTGCATGTCTACTCCGCCCTTATCGCTTCAACCGGTTTCACGCTGGCGGCCCGGAACGCGGGATAGAACCCCGCGACCAACCCGAGCACGAGAGACAACGCGACGCACATCGCCGCGGTCGGCAGCGAGAACCCGATGAGCGACCCCTTGGGCGCGTAGGGAATCATGCCGCGGATGAGGGCCTCGACCAGTCGCGAGGAAACCAGCGCGACAAGCACGCCGCTCACGCCGCCGAGCACGGTCGTCAGTATCGTCTCGGCCCAGACGAGCTTGAACACGTCGCCTCGCGACCCACCCATCGCCTTCATCATGCCGATTTCGCGCGTCCGCTCGAACACCGCCATCAGCACCGTGTTCAGCACGCCGACCCCGCCGAGGATGACCGCGATCAGGATGATGGCGGAAACGAACACTTTGGTGCTGGCCATCAGCGCGCCGATGGTGCCGAGCAGCTCGGACAGCGGGAATACGTTCATGTCCACCTCGCTGGCCTTGAGCGAAGCGACCAGCGCGTCGGTCTGGTCCACCTGCTTCGCCTTGATGAGTATCAGCACGAGCTTGCCTTCAAGCCCGGAAATCTTCTGCAGGGCCTTGCGCGGCACGAACACGAACCCGTCGTCCTGCGTGTTGGTGCGGTTGAGCACGCCGACTACGTGGAGCCGGACGTTCTTTTCCGGGACCGTCCAGAAGTCACCGGGCTTCAGCCCGGCTTCCTCGGCCGAGGTCGAGCCCAAGATCACGCTCGAATCCGAGTCAAACCAGTGGCCGTTGATGCGCCAGGCCGGCCTGAGTCTCATGTAGTCTTCGTCAATCCCCAGCAGGATGACGTTCTTGTTGCCGGGTGCGAAGACCGCATCCATGATTACGCCCGCGGCCTCGGCCACTCCCGGGTCTGCCTTCACCTTGGCAAGCAGTCCTTCGTCCATGTAGCGCGGCCACTTGCCGCCGTGAAGCGCAATCGTTGCGGCCTCGTAGGGGCAACCCTTGGGCACGACCATCACGTGCGCACCCAGCGCGCCCAGCTCGCCCTTCAGCCGCGACTGGTAGCCCTGCTGGAACTGGAACAGAGAATAGAGAACGCCAATCGCAATTGCCACGCCGAGCACGGTCAGTATCGATCGCGTCTTGCGCCGAATCAGGTTCTTGAAGGCGAGGGAGAACCAAATCATGTCCTACTCACTTCTCAGAGCTTCAATCGGCTTCGCCCTTGCCGCCCGCAGCGCCGGGTAGAACCCGGCCACTACCGCGATGCCAAGCACGAACGCCATTATCAGCAGGAAGCTACCCGGCTCCAGCGCGACTACGCTGCCCTTGGGCGCGAGCGGCAGGAATCGCTTGACCACGCTCTCCAGCGCCCGCGCGCCGACCAGGGCCAGCCCGAGCCCACCGATTCCGCCCAGCAGCGAGAGCATCAGGGTCTCAAGCCAGACCAGACCGAAAATGTGGGCCTGACTTGCGCCGGTCGCGCGCATCACGCCGATTTCCTTGGTCCGCTCGAACACCGACATCAGCACCGTATTCAGCACGCCGAGCGCGGATATGATGATGATGATCATCACAATCGAAAGCAGCAGCGATTTGGCCGAGCCCATCAGGGTCATCATCGTGCCCAGCAACTCGCCCATGGTAATCACTTCCGCGCCCTTGATCGTGGCGAGCTTCGCCGACACGACCGGCGCGTCGTCCGGGTTCTTCAGGCGGATTGAGATGCCGGTCAGCTTGTCCGGCTGGTCGAACATCGCCTGCGCGGTCGCGAGCGGAATGTAGAAGAAGCCGTCGTCCTCGTTGCCGGTCGGCTCAAGCTCGCCGACCACGTCAAAGGTGATGTCCTTCTCCGGCATGTAGATCTGGTCGCCGATGTTCGAGAGCTCAATCAGGGTAACATCGTGTCCGAGCATCGCCTCGTTCGGCTTCTCCGGGAACCGGCCCTTCAGTTGCCACCAGTTCTTCAGCCTGAGCGTGGCCGAATCCACCCCGATGTATATATCGGTCCTGCCCTCTTCGGGCCGGACGATGGCGCTCATGAACGTCGGCGCTGCCACGTCAATCTCCGGAATCGCCTGCACCTGGTCGAGCACGCCGGCCGGCAGGTAGTTCGGAATCTTGCCACCCTTGAGGATGAGCGAGGCCGCCTCGTAAGGGCACCCGACCGGCACGACCATCATGTGGATGCCCATGCCTTGTAGCTGGGTCTTCAGCGCCTTCTCATATCCACGGTTGAATGACACCAGGGTAAACAGGACCGCAACGGCCACGGTCATGCTTCCCAGCGTGAGTAGCGTGCGAGTCTTGTGGGCGAAGAGGTTCTTGAGGGCGAAGCGGAAAAAGTTCACTGTTCTCTCACTGCCTAGGGCCGCCCCAGCCCGTCGTATACTACGAGCAGCTTCCGCGCCGCGGTCGCTACCGCCTGCGAAGCCTTCTCCGCACCCTTGACTGCGGTCTCGATGTCTTCGCCGACCATGAATGTGTCGGTCAGCCCCTTGCCCTTGAACTGGCCCAGGAAATCCTTGCTCCGCAGCGCTGCCTTGGCCTTTTCCCGGTCGCGCTGAATCCGCACTTCCTTGATGACCGGTCCGGAGTCGCCGGCCACCACCGCTACCACGACTTCGATGGCCCCGAACTGCCCCTTGCCCGCGTGAGACATAGCGGTCCCGACCCGCTGCTTGCCCTTGAACACCGGGAAGTACTTGAACTGGGTCTCGTCGGCATCAAGCGGGAATCCGAGCCGCTCCTCGACCTTCTGCTTCTGGGCATCGGTGATGTCCGCGAATACGGTCTTGTAGCTGCCGGAACCGAAGATTCCGGATATGTCCGCGTCCGGCTGTCGCCACACGCAGAGCGATGCCGCCGCGGTCCCTGCGAGAGAGAGCACGAGCAGCAGCGCGAAAATCAGGGACAGTCCCTCGAAGCGCTCAACGCGCGGGACAGTCCCCGTTTTCGCGTTAGAACCGAACAGCAAGTTGCGCAATGACATGCCAGTCCTCCATATTCTGAGTCGCGGTATTGAGGGAGTTCCGCTGAAACGCGGTCTGGACTTCCAGTGCCGAGATGTCCGGCGGGTAGAAGTTCAGTCCGGCGCTGAGCGTGCGGGCCGAACCTTCGCCAGTGTGGAAACCGTCGTAGGCGACCATCGGCTCCAGCCAGCGCACGAGCGCGTACCGGGCTTCTCCGTAGTACCCGAAAACGGGGACTGTCCCGCGCGTTGAGCGCTCTGGGGGACTGTCCCCAGTTTTCGAATCTCTGCCGACAACCCCTTCCAACCTCATGATCAAGGGCCCCCAGTCTACGTTGTTGTCTAGACCGAGCCGGTATTTGCTCACATAGAGCCGGGGGCCCTCAATCATCTTGGGGAGGCTATCCAAGGACCAGTACGGCAGCGAGCCGGCCAGACCGCTCAGGCCGAGCGTCACATCGGCATCGCCCAATAGGAACCTGGGCGCAACTCGGGCGGTGACGACCTTTCCTCTATCGTTGTCCATCATGTCCGGTCCATTTCCGTTGGACAACCAAAGGCGATAGTCAGTTTGCCCGAGCACGCCCAGGACGCCAAGACCCGGATCGAGGCGCAGGCCCAGGGTCTTGGCAAATGGTGTCTGAATTATCTGTCCGTGAATGTCATAGTCGGCGAGCAGCCCGAACGGAATTACCGCCTGCCCGACCTTGATTGTCGGCAGCGACAACCCGAGCGGCAGCAGCGCGTAGGCCTGGCCGAAATGGAATCCGCTGGTCCAGCCCGACATCGCGCCAGCGGCTCGAACCTGGATCAGCGCGGTAACGATGTCTCGGGTTTCGCCCGAAACCTGCGCTTCGATGTTGCCTTCGGCACCCATCAACTCGAAGCTCGAGCCCATCGCGTCGTACATGATGCGCGGGTACAACGCGCCGCCAAGGCGGACGCTGGTGCCGGCAACGGCCACGGCGGCAGCGAGAAACAGAACCAGGGCACTTCTACTCATCGTCTCTCTTCTCCGGCTTCTGGTTGAACGACCTGACCAGGAAGACCACCGATGCCACCATCAGTCCGGCGAACACCAGTAGCGAGGTCACGCTGAACATCCAGTTGGAGTTTGAGTATCCACACATCGGTTCGGAGTAGTGCACTACCCGTGCCAGCAGACGTAGGGACCGGCCTAGAGGCGAACTACCGAGACCGGCCGACTGCGGCTGGCTCGAAGTTGTCTGTTATGCTACAGTGCCTGTCTGGAGACAGACAGTTCGGGCTAGATGAGCCCGTGCTTCTTCATCCGGTACAGAAGCGTGGCCCGAGAGATGCCAAGCAGCCGCGCGGCCTGCGACTGGTTGCCGCCCGTCTTCTTGAGCGCTGCCTCCAAGTGACCCCGCTCCACTGCCGCCAGCGAGACTCCGTCGTCCGGAATGTTTGGAGCTTGCGGCTTGAGGCCTGTGGATTGCGGCATCAGCCTTTCGGCAATGTGCTCCGGCTGAACCGGCTCTCCACCGCTCAGAATCAGACCGGACTCAAGCACGTTCTGAAGCTCGCGAACGTTGCCGGGAAAGTCATGCTCGGCGAGCAGCCCAAGCGCTTCCCTACTGACGGCCTCGGACCCGTACCCGCGCCGGGTCAGATACGCGCCGACCAACTCGGGTATGTCCTGCCGGTGCTCGCGCAGGGGCGGAATCGGCAGGGCAAAAACATTCAGGCGGTAGTAGAGGTCCTCGCGGAACTCGCCGTCGCGCACGCACGTCATCGGGTCCCGGTTGGTCGCGCTGACAATCCGTACGTCGACCTTGAGCGTATCGGTGCTGCCGACCGGCTGAATCTCGTGCGCCTCAATCGCCCGCAGCAGCTTGACCTGCAGGTCGCGCTTCATCTCGGTCACCTCGTCGAGGAAGATGGTGCCGGTGTCCGCCTGAACGAACCGTCCGTCCCGGTCGCTCACCGCGCCGGTGAAAGAGCCCTTCCTGTGCCCGAACAGCTCGCTCTCGACCAGGTTCTCGGGAATCGCCCCGCAGTTCACTGCCACGAACGGCCGTGCCGCCCGTGCGCCCAGGAAGTGAATCGCCCGCGCCACCAGCTCTTTGCCGGTGCCGGTCTCGCCGAGAACCAACACTGCCGCCTCGCTCGCCGCCGCCAACCGGACCATCTCGCGCACCTTCTCAATCTGCGGGCTCGTGCCGACAATCGCGCTCAGGCCGTACCTTCCGGTAACCTCATCCCGCAGGCGGACGTTCTCCAGCTTCAGGTCACGCAACCGCAGCGCATTGGCCGCCAGCGCCTTGAACCGGTCGTTGTCAAAGGGCTTCTGTACGTAGTCGAACGCACCGAGCTTCATGGCGTCAACCGCGGTCTTCACGGTCGCGAAGGCCGTTATCATCACCACCGGTACGTCCGGGCTCGCCTCTTTGACCAGCTTGAGCACGTCGAGGCCGGTTCCGTCCGGCAGCTGCAGGTCGGTAACAACGAGGTCGAACTGCCCGGCCGAGAACTCACGCTTCGCCCCTGCCACATCGGCCACCACCGTCGCGTCGTGCCCGTCTTCTTCCAGCAGAAATCGAACGACGCGCGCGACGCTTGCGTCATCATCAACGGCCAGAACCCGGTGCTTCATCTATTATCCTCCCGGCAGAATCGCGGTCGCGGTCGTGCCCACGCCCGGCGCGCTCTCGATCACCAGCCGGCCGCCATGCTCGGCAACAATGCGCTGAGCTATGGGTAGTCCGAGTCCGGTGCCGCCCGGCTTCGTCGTGTAGAACGGCTCGAACACACTCTTCAGCTTGTCCGGTTCCATTCCGGGCCCGTTGTCCTTCAAGGTCACGCGCGTCTCGTGGCCCGACTGCCTGATTGATGCCGCAAGGCGGCCCTCGCTCCCGACTGCCTGAACCGCGTTCAGTATCAGGTTCAGGAACACCTGGCGCAGCTGGTTTGGGTCTGCGTCAACTGTCTTCTCATCTGCCGGATACGTTCGCTCCACGGCGGCCCCGGCCTGCTTGATCACCGGCGCGAGCAATTCGAGACAGGAGTCGAGCACGGCGCTGAGTTCTACCGGCTCGCGCCGGAGCGGCGCGGGCCGGGCGTAGTCGAGGAACTCATTCACCACCTTGTTCAGCCGGTCCACTTCACTCACTACGATGCCCGCGAACTCGGCGTCCTTCCCGGTTGCATGCCCGGCCAGTATCTGCGCCGAACTGCGGATTGCCGCCAGCGGGTTCTTGACCTCGTGGGCCATGCCTGCCGCCATCTCGCCCAACGTCTTCAGCCGCTCGGCGCGGCGCAAGGACTCGTTCGCCTTGCGCTGCCGGTCGGAAAGGATGCCGGTCACCACGCCGACGACCAGGTAAAGCGGAATCTCGAATACCGCCTCGCTCGCCTGGCGCAGGAGCATCGCCCGCGTCATCAACACGTGCGGCAGGAACAACAGCGAGACGAGAATGGAGGTAGCCAGCCCGCCGCCCAGACCGTACCGGAACGCGGCGAGGATTATCGGCAGGTAGTACAGCCGGCGGAACAGGTCGTGCCAGAACGGGTCGTGCGTCGGCGCCACATAGTGCCCGATGGTCAACACCGCGACCGCGGACACCGTCGTCCAGAACTCTGGCTGCCGCCACAGAGGCCAGTTCACACAGACAAGTCTAGGCCGCCGGGTTCACCCGTCAAATCCGCGCAGCTTGCGCTCAGGGTCGGAAACCCCTAACATTTGGCCGCAGATGAGCGGCCACCATCACGACCACGGCCACGCCCGCCAGGGCCGTAGTCTCATTGCGTCAATCGCCCTGAACCTCGGGTTCGCAGTTGCCGAACTGGTCTTCGGCTTGATGGCCAACTCGCTGGCGCTCGTCGCCGACTCCATCCACGATGCCTCGGACGCGGTGGCGCTGGGTCTCTCCTACTTCGGGCTCAAGATGTCCGAACGGGCACCCAATCAACGCCGTACATTCGGCTACCGGAAGGTGCGCATCCTCACCGCCTTCATCAACGCAATCGTCCTGGCCGGGCTGACCGTCTTCGTTGTGCGGGCAGCGGTCGTCCGCATTCTCCACCCCGAGCCGGTGAACAGCCCGATACTGATTGTAGTGGCCGTTGCCGGTCTTCTGGTGAACGGCGCGGCAGTGCTGCTCTTGCGCCGCGACCAGCATAGCCTGAACATCCGCGCCGCGATGTGGCACCTGCTCGAAGATTTCTTCGGCTGGATCGCGATACTCGTCGGCGGCATCATCATCAAGCTCACCGGCTGGTACGTCGTCGACCCGATTCTCTCGCTGGCGGTAAGCGCGTTCGTCATCTGGGGCGCGTACTCGATCTTCAGGGAGTCGGCGAGCATCCTGATAGACTCGACCCCGCACGACGTCAGCTTCGACACTGTTCGCCGCTTCATCATCGACTTCGCGCCCGAGATTGCCGGGGTCCACGACCTCCACATCTGGACCCTCGGCGAGGGCGAGCGGGCACTGATGGCGCACCTGGTGGTGAAGGACGCAGAGGTCAGCTCGTTCTACCCGATGCTCGCCAAGCTCGAATGTGCCCTGCGCGACAACTTCGGCCTGAACCACGTCAC
>CAYOCZ010000143.1:0-7745 GCA_964402475.1 uncultured bacterium
GCTCGGGCTCGTGCGGGCCGACTATGCCGACCTACGCTGTGAGCTGGCGCGCGAGACGAGAATCAGCTTCGGCGGGCGTGAGCTGATCGGGCTGTCGGCGAGTTCGACCGACGGCTACGTCTGGCGAGTCCTGAAGAACGGCGGCTGGTCCGAGGTCACTTTCACCAAACCCGAGGACGCGGAGCGGGCCGCCCGCTCAGCATTGGAGAACGCGGAGTTGCTGGCCCGCGGCGGAGCCCGCACGGTGCGGTTGGCCCCAACGCCGACGACCCGGGACGAGTTCCACCCGAAACTGAACGAAGACCCGCGCTCGGTTCCGGCCGAGGCAAAGCTGGAGCTGCTGCGCAGATATAACGACATCGCGCTCGGCCACCCCAAGGTAGCGACCACCCAGGCCACCTACTGGGACCTCACCCGCGACAAGTACTTCGTATCGACCGAGGGCGCGCGGCTGCGCGAGGAGCTGGTCACGGCACGGGTCAACGGAGAGATCGTCGCCAAGGAAGGGAGCCTGACCCAGCGGGTGCGGTTCGGGTTCGGAGGCAGCGACGGGCTGGCGCGCCTGCGTAACCGCGAGGCTGAGATGGCAGAACGAGTCAGGATATGCGTTGACCTGCTCAAGGCCGAACCGGTGAAGGGCGGGGAGTACCGCGCCGTGCTCGACCAGTCGATGGCAGGCGTGTTCACCCACGAGGCGTTCGGCCACTTCTCCGAGGCGGATATCATTGAGGATAACCCGACGATGCGCGAGAAGATGCGCATCGGATCCAGGCTCGGCAGCGATGTGCTTTCGATAACCGACGACCCGACCCGATCGGGCCAGCTCGGGTTCTACCGCTACGACGACGAAGGCGTGGCGGCGCGTCCGGTGGCGTTGATGAAGGACGGCGTGCTGACCGGCCGGCTCCATTCGCGCCGAACCGCGGACGAGTTCGGCGAGCCCGTCACCGGCCACTGCGTGGCCCAGGACTACCGCTACGCGCCAATCATCCGGATGGGCTGCATCTTCATCGAGCCGCGCGACAAGACGAAGGAGGGACTGCTGGAGCAGCTCGGCGACGGGCTGTACCTCTGCAACCACATGGGTGGCTCAACCATCGGCGAGAACTTCACATTCGGGGCTCAGTTCGGGTTCGAGGTGAAGAACGGCAAGCCGGGCCGGATGCTCCGCGACATCAACATCTCGGGCAACCTCTACGCGACGATGAAGAACTTGAGCGCGGTCGGCAACGACCTGACCCTGTGCGAAATCGGCGGCTGCGGTAAGGGCCAGATGAACTATCGGTCCTGCAATGGCGGGCCGCACGTGCTGGTCGACAGCGTGGTCGTGGGAGGCAGATAATGGAACGGCTGCTGGAAATCGCCTGCAAGAACGTCGACGCCGCGACCGTGTTCGGCTCGAGCTACACGGTCGATAACGTCGGATTTGACAACGCCCGGCTCAAGAGCGCGGACAGTCACCTGAACTCGGGTACCGCGCTTACCGTGGTGAAAAACGGCAAGCAGGGGTTCGCGTACACGCGCAACCTCATCGACCGCGAAGGCCTCGTGCGCGACGCAGTCGCAGCGCTGGCCGGCGGGGTCGAGGCAGCCGGCGACCTGCCGCAGCCGGTGAAGCTGCCGAAGCTCAACACCGCGGCCGAGCAGGTCGGAGGCAACTCGGTGCTTGTCGACGAGTGCCGGCGGATGACTGACTTCCTGTCGCGTCGTGTCAAAGGCCAAGTGGATGTCGCGGCGGGGCGCATCACTAGCGACCAACGCGTGCTGACGAGCAGCGGCGTGGACGCGCGCTGCCTCACGACGAACTACAGCGCCCACGCCGCCGTGCTCTATCCCGGGACGTACGCCAACATCGGCCGGGCGTTCTCGGCCAAGGCGTTCGCGCCGTTTCCCGAGCAGGACCTCCAGTTCATCGCCGACACGTACAACGCGTCAGCGAAGGAAGTCAAAGGTGTGCCGGGCCGGACCCGGGTGCTCTTCCTGCCCTTCACGGCGTACGCGCTCATCTGGCGTCTTATCGAAGCGACGCACACCCGCAACGTGTACGAGAAAGTGTCGCCCCTGACCGGCAGGATCGGGGAACAAGTACTGAGCGAGAAACTCACGCTCAAGGATGACCCGCTGAACGACAGCCTGCCCGGAGCGCGCGCCTTCGACGACGAGGGGACGCCCTGTCTGGGCTTGATGCTGTTCGAGCACGGGGTACTGAAGGGCTTCTACAACGACCGCTTCTACGCCCGCAAGACCGGGACCGAGCCGACCGGGCACGGATGGCGCGGCGACGTGACGGCGCGGCCGGAGGCGTCGCTTGAGCACCTGACGGTTTCCCCGGGCGAGCACTCGTTCGACGAGATGTTGAAGCTGATGGGCCGAGGCGTGGTCGCGGTGATGGCGCTGGGCGCCCATTCCGGCAACCGGCTCAACGGCGACTACTCAATCGGGCTCGCGCCCGGGCTCTGGGTCGAGGACGGCGCGATAGTCGGCGTGGTCAAGGACTCGCTGGTCTCGGGCAACGTCTATGATGACCTGAAGAAAGTCATCGCGGTCGAGGACCGGGCCCACAACGCACCGACGGGTCGGATCCCATCCCTGCTGCTCGACGACGTCAACTTCACGACCCGCACCTAGCCGGCGTCCGTGAGAAACGAGGGGCGGCTTACGCCGCCCCTCGTGATGTTTGCGGACGAGTGCTATTTCAGTACGTAGATGTTGTACTTCTCAGTGCGGGCCGGGTTCGGGCGGCGGCGGGATTGGCCGCTGGCGCGGCCGCGGACAAGTATGACGGATGAACTCTGAAGGATGAATCCAGGTCCGTGTCGCCTCATCCTTCCTCCTTCATCCCTCCGCCTTCATCTCTCATCCCTCATCCTTCATCCTTACCCAAGGCGCTGGGCAGGCAGGGTTTCGTATTGTGTCACCGTTTCCCGTCCCAAATCGCGCTCGGAGATGCCAGGTAATGGATTCAGGGAATGACGTGGAGCAGTACCTTGACTGCCAGCCCGACGAGAATCGAATACGTAACGTTCACCATGGTGCCGGCAAGGTAGAACAACGGCTCACGACGGGCATCGTCCACCCGGACGACAGCCTTTGCGGCGAACACCAGACCCAGGGCCGTGTAGGCACCCAGAACTACGAAGACTAAAACGAGGATGTTCTCGCACTTACCCACCACGAAGCCGGTGTCCCGCTTCGGCTTGTCTACCATCTCACTCACGGGCCGGTGAGAGATGCGCGAGAGCACACCGTTTACTACAAGGCCACTGGTAACCAAGAGGACTCCGCAACCGCCCAGTGCTGCAAGCAAGTCCCACAGGCTGTATCCTGCAATCATCGCTTCACCTCCGTTGCGGACACCTCCGCCGCGTCCAGGCTCGTCAGCGTCTCGCGCAGCGCGTCCTCGGCCTGGCGAAAGACCCGCCAGGAGATACTGCCCAGCGCCTTTGAGATAGCTTGTTGGGAAACGCCCATGCGTTCGGCTGCGGCCCGCTGGCTTCCGACCGCTAGATACGCCGCCACGGCCGCCCGCTGTCTCTCGGTCCACCCCGAGCGCATCGTCAGCAGCACGTTGAACAGCCCGGACACGCCGGCGTCGAGACCCGGTCCGTTCAGTGCCGAGGCAAAAGGCAGACCGGACTTCTTCAGCCGGGACATCAGCTCGGCGGCCACGCTGAAGACCGGCCCATCCAGCCGCGCCGCGTCACGAGTAGCGTAGCCCACATCAACTCCGCCGCGTGCCAACACAAAGCGCGCGCGATACGGATGCATGGCATCGAGAAACGCACACAGAACGTCGCATGCGCGCCGCGCCGACACCATGGCGCCGCCGACCTCATCAATGCCCTTCAGCGGCTTGAACGCCGCGAGCAGGTCGGTCCCGGCCGCCCGGTTTGCGGCGCGACAGGCCGCGGCCAACCTCCGCTGCAAATCTTGCCGCGCCGGGACTGCGGCCGATGCCACGACGTCCCCAAGCAGCACGTATAAAGTCTTCATCGTTGACCGCGCCGCCATAATACAACCCTTTTAGGTTGTAGTCAATAGAAACAACCAATTATAGTTGTATCGTCCGACGGCGGCCGTCTCCATCACACCGAACCTCTCACGTCAATCCTCCCGGTCACGGCAACGGGATTGGCCATTGGCGCGAGGGGGGTAATGCGGGTGGCCCGGGCGGCTGTGTGCTCATCGGGCCTGCTTCTTGATGGTAGCGCGCTCGTTCACTGCTACGACAGCCTCCTCAGCATCTCAACCAAGGCATCGGAGAGCCCGAAGGCGCTTTCGGGCAGCTTCGTCTTGAACAGCTCACGCAACGCACGAGCCCGATCTTTCGTCGGTGGATGCGTCCGATACACGACCCCCGCCGCGCTCTCAGTCTGCCTCAGCAACTCAAGAAACACGAACGGGCCCGCCAAAGCCAAGTGTGCGTGGAAGACCGCGTCCGGATCGGCCGCGCGCCTGGGTAGCCCCAAGAGAAAGCCGGCCCCGGCCACCATGTCGGCGGCCAATTCCTCCTCCTGGCTCTTGTTCGCGACGAGAAGCCTGAACTGCGGCCTCGCTGGCAGGTCCACCGTATCAGTCTCATCTCTATCCAGGTGCCCCAATAGTGCGTGCTCGAACTCGTGTGCCAGGACGAACCGCTCGGCGGAGAGCACCAGCTCGGCCACGAACAGGTTCCGCTTCTCGTCTGTCAGGAAGAAATGCCCCGGTTGAGAGTGCCACTGCCCGGTTTGTACGTATTCTCGCACGAGCTTCTGGAGCAACTTCGCTGCCTCGGCGAACTCGACCTCGTGTCCCCCAGTCTCAGTGCCAGGAATCGGGGCATGCGACTTGTCGAAGCGCGCCCAGCCAGTCTGCGAGAAGACAATCTTGACCGCGTCGTACAGCAAGTTCATGAGGCCGACATTAAGGAGAAAGACGTAGCCAGACCCATCAGGGACTCTCTTGGCATGGGCATTCAACGTTCCGGTCGGGAAGTCCGCCACAAACACTCGTCCGTCTAGCCTCTGTCTATCCTGCACGGGCAAAACGCTCCACACGCTCTCGGCAAGATGACTCGTGATTGGCGTTCTACCTGCTGGAGCCAGCTGTCGCAGTCCTCGAAGCGTCTTCGCGCTCGGCCTGCCAAATCCCATCTTTGACAATAGGTTGAGCAGCAGCGACTCGTCCAACGGAGGAGCTACATACTCAAGAGCTCCGTAGCCTGCTACCAGGTCGGTGTAGAACTGCTGTGGTCCCGAGGCAGGAATCATTCTCTACGGTGGACTCGCGTGAGGTCTGCACCGCGACAGAGCTACTCGGTTCCTTGCATTCCCGATCAGCCTGCACTTCATACGAAATCTGATCGGATGCCACTGCCAGAGCCGCTCGGCGAGGGGACGGACCATGGATGCGGCGGGGTTCATGCCTTCAGCCTGCATTCCTCATGCTGCATCCTTCGTTCTTCACGCTTCATCCCTCATCCTTTGCCGGTTGGCCGTGTTCGGAAATCGGCAAGTCACCGGAACCCACACAGTGCGCTGGGCAGGGAGGGTATTGTGTCACCGTCTGCCCACCGGCGTTTCTCTGCTTCTCACGCGTCATCTACCTTCGACGCTACTCCCTGTCATCCTTGAAGACCCAGTAGATATCAGTGGTCCACCCCGGCCGCCTCTTTGTGTCGACGAGGTTGCCAGTCTCGATATCCCATATCCCCACCCAAGTGTAGTTACCTTTTTCGTGTCCATAGTGATAGGCCGCGGCGATCCTCGTCGAATCCGGGCTGAACAAGCCGGCTTTCACGTCGTTGGGCGTCTCAGGATACTGCGCGTGCGTAGTCATCACCGTCCCACCTGTGCCGACCACCTCGTAATGCGCAGCGCTGTCCGACGAGATGCGAACCGCACGATACTCGCCATCCGGTGAGTTCGGCCAAGATGGAGCTGGGCTTGACTGCGGCCGCCCTGGGGCGAATCTTTCAGACTCGGTTCTGAGCTGAGCCAGTTCTGCTCTGATCCCTGCGATCTGTATCCCCTGAACGTAGAGGGTGCTCGCGATGCCCAAGATTGCACCAACGACGACGCTCGGAACTACTTGCTTCCAGTTCATGGTTTCCTCTCCTTATCGGGTTGTTGGAGGGTAGCAGTGGACGTTACCCATGTTTTCGTCTTCTCTCCGGCCACATGCCGGGCCGGTGTCATTCACCACAGTCAACTTCTACCCCGATTGTCAACCACTGTCAAGTCGAGGCACTGCGAGGCTCTGCCCGGCCGGGCGGAATTGGCCATTGGCGCGAGGGGGTCTTCTCGTTCTTCGTTCTTCGTTCTTCGTTCTTCGTTCCTCGCTCTTCATTCTTCATCCCTCATCCTTCATCCTTACCCAGTACGCTGGGCAGGCAGGGTTTCGGATTGTAGCCATTTCTCTCCACCGCTTCTCTCGTCAGTGGGATTCCGACCTTATCGGGCCGTTGACCACCGGTCCGTTGGCGCCGATGGACTTGATCTCGTAGAATATGGCATTCATGTTCGAGAACTTGCGTCGCATCAGCCTGTAGAACCTCTCTTCGCAAGTGGAGATAATGAACTGACGCCTGCGATTCCCGTCCTGTGTGTCATTCTCCAAGCCCTTTATTAGGTCCAGCAATGCATAGGCGTTCATGTCGTCGAAGTGCGTCACCGGGTCGTCCAGTAGAATCGGGGCGAAAGGAGACCATGTCTGTGTTAGTGCGGCGCTCAGGAACAAACTGAGCATAGCCACCTGGAGTTGTGACTCGCTGTAGTAGGCGTGTGGCGGCAGCCCTTTGTGGCCCCGTCGTTCGACTTCCACGCTGATCCTGTCGATGCCCCTGCGGGTCAGCTGTAGGTGGCCGAATCCATACACGGGCCTCAGACGCGACTGAATTGTCGATGCGAACGGGCCGAACGACTCGATGTAGTCGTCCAGCGCGCACTTCTGGACCGAGGCAAGTTCGTGATGGATGCTCTCAAACATGCTTCGCATCCCGCCCAGTTGTTTCTTCACTTTCGTGCGCACTCGTAGTTTCTCCTCAAGCGACGAGAGTTCCAGTCGTGAGCGGGCCAGCGCTGCAGTTGTCTCGCTGGCATCCAGCATCATTTCGTACCTCAGCACTTCGTCCCTAAGCGATTCCAGGAGACGCCGTTCTTCACTGAGTGCAGTGAGCCGGGCACCGACCTGCCCCTCATCGGGGACAAGCTGCCGCTCAGCGAAGAGTGCCTCAATCTCACGCACCACACGCACGGCCTGGTTGAGTTGCTCAGTGGTCTTGTCGAGACCCTGCAGTAGACCGCTTAGGTCCGCTGCCAAGGTGTCGCGCTGCCCTTCCAGTTTCTGGTAGTCAGACTTGGCTTGCACACATGCCTCGTTCAGCTTCCCCACCTTCTCCCTAAGCCCTACGAGTCGTTCGGCAGCTGCGTGGGCATCCAGAGCGAGCAGAACCTGACGGTTTAGGGCCTCCTTCTCTATCTGAGTCATCTCGCTCTTCAGAGAATCCAGGCGTGCGGCCCCGTCAGCAAGGTCCCGCTCTGACTCCGACAGTAGAACCTGTGAGCTCTCAACCTCGGCTTGGACCTTCTTCGTCTCGTCGAGCTGGCACTTCAGCGTGGCATCGAGCTTCTGTTTCTGTGACAGCAGTTGGGCCTTCATTGTCGGCAACTCGCTCGTTGCTGTTGTCGGTTCCACACTTAGATGCGCCTCAGTCGCCTTGTGCCCGTATGTCTCTCGACGGCGTTGGAGTTCCAATTGCTCTATCC
>CAYOCZ010000144.1:0-7730 GCA_964402475.1 uncultured bacterium
GCTCGCCGCTTCCAGATCGGCGAGATTGCCCGAAGCCGGGCCACGACCTTCTCGAAAACCCCGATGGTGTAGTCTATCTCGCTCTCGGTGTTGCCCGGCCCGAGCGACATGCGCACCGGCGAGTTAGCAAACAGCGGCGGTATCCCGATAGCCTTGATTGTCGCGGACGGCTCGCCACTGCCGGTCGAGCACGCCGAACCCGAGGCCACGGCCACGCCCTCCATGTCTAGATTCATAAGCAGGGCCTCTCCCTCGACGTAGCCCACGCACACGTGGCACACATTCGGCACGCGCCGGGTCGGATGGCCGTCCACGATGATTTCAGGAACGTGGACGACAATCGCCTGCTCCAGCTTATCACGGAGCCTGCGCTCGTGCTCGGCGTTTTGCTGCCACTCGGCGGCGAGTATTTCGCACGCCTTGCCGAGCCCGGCGATGCCGATGACGTTCTCGGTCCCGCCGCGAAGTCCCTTCTCCTGGTGGCCGCCATGGACCAACGGGTGTATTTTCGTGCCCTCGCGGATGTAGAGCGCGCCCACGCCCTTCGGGCCCTGCAGCTTGTGCCCGGAAATCGTGAGCAGATCAACACCCAACTCATTGACGTCGACCCGAATCTTGCCGGCCGCGGCGACGGCGTCGGTATGGCTGGTAACCCCGGCTTCACGACAGATGCGGGCAATCTCGGCAACCGGCTCGATGGTGCCGATTTCATTGTTCGCGAGGATTACCGAAACGATCGCTGTTTCCCTGGTGATCGCGCGCTTCACGGCTTCCGGGTCGACCAGTCCGTACCGGTCAACCGGCAGGTACGTCGCGCTGAACCCCATGGACTCGAGATAGCGGCAGCTTTGCAGCACCGCGCTGTGCTCGATCGAACTGCAGACAACGTGCTTCCCCCGGTCTGCCCGAGCAAAAGCCGTGCCCTTGACCGCCCAGTTGTCTGACTCGCTGCCCCCGCCCGTGAAGTGGATCTCGTCCGAACTCGCGCCCAGGAAGGCGGCGACCTGCTCTCTTGCTCCCGCCATCGTTTCCGCACACTCCCGGCCGAAGCTGTGAATGTTGGAGGGATTGCCGAAAATGCCGTGCAGGTACGGCTCAATCGCCGCCGCCACGCGCGGGTCAATGGACGTCGTCGAGTTATTGTCGAGATAGACTGGAGTCACGCCGGTAGCTATTCTCCTTCGGCCGGTACAGCAGTGGCCGCGGGCGTGGCTTCAGCGTTTGCCGGCTTGGGCCGCAACAGCTCTTTGCTCAGGAGCATCACGACCCCTGCGAACACGAAGGCGTCGGCAAGGTTGAACACCGGCCAGGGGATGAGGGAAAGCCGGTTGAAGAGAACCACCGGGTGACCGGGTATGTCGAAGAGCAGGAAGTCAATCACGTAACCCAGCCCGGCCCGGTCAATCACGTTGCCGAGGGCGCCGCTCAGAATCAGGCCGAAGGCGGTCGCCGACCACCCGTCCTTGGCGCGGAGGCCGTACCAGACCACGAGCGCCGCGGCCGACAGCGGCAGCACGAAGTACATGAACGGCGGGCCGTAGTTCAGACTGAACAGCCCGTGCGGATTCATGGCGTAGGTCACCCTCAGCACGTCTCCGAGCAGACGGAACTCGCGACCATCGCTGAACGCCCCGCTGCTGAACATCCCGTGAACGATGAGTTTGGGAATCCGGTCGATGACCAAGCCGACAATGGCGGCCCAGATGAAGAACCTGCGGTTCACCAGAAAAGCGTAGCCCTCGCATCGCCGGTAGTCAAGCAACGGCCGTCGCCCCAAGAACCGAGACAGGAACTCACCACCAAGGCATGAAGACACGAAGAGGTTCCGGACTTCGGAATCTCGGTGACTTGATGTCTTTGTGGTTCAACTCCGGGTTCCGGGCCGTCCTGTCGCATTGACACGCACTCGCAAGGTTCTATAATCATCAGCCGCCATGCAGCGCCTTGTGACCGCGGGTCAGATGCAGGAGCTCGACCGCCGGACGACTGCCGATCACGGCATCCCGGGCCTCACCCTTATGGAGAATGCCGGCCGAGGCGTGGCCGAGTCCATGGAGAAACACCTCGGCAACCTCGCCGGCTCTGTCCAACAGGGGCCGCCTGGGCCAACTCAGCCGCTTGTCGTGTGCGGCAAGGGCAACAACGGGGGCGACGGGTTCGTGGTCGTGCGGCTGCTGCTGGCAAGGGACGCCAAACCGGACTGCATCCTGCTCGGCCGAGCTTCGGACCTCTCTGGCGATGCGCTCACCAACTACAAGCGGCTCGTGGACTCAGGTTTTGCGGTACGTGAAGTCACGTCCCTCAAAGACACCGAACCGCTGTTCCAAGGCCGGAAAGTCGTAGTCGATGCCGTATTCGGCACCGGCCTGACCCGCGCGCCGTCGGGGCTCGCAGCCGAGGCGGTCACACTCATCAACCATTCCGGCTCGTATGTCGTGTCAATCGACCTTCCTTCCGGGCTCCAGTCTGATACCGGGGTGCCATACGAACCCTGCGTCCGCGCCGACCTGACCGTTACGATGGCCCTGCCCAAGCTCGGGCTCTGGCTCTACCCGGGGCGTGCGCTAGCCGGAACGGTCGAGGTCGCCGACATCGGCATGCCTGAGTCTCTTGTCGGGGACTGTCCCCGAACGGGTACAGTCCCCGAAGGACAGGCTTTGCTGCTCGACGTCGAGCACATCCGGGCAATCCTGCCCCGGCGCCGGTCGGACGGCCACAAAGGGACATTCGGCACTGCGCTGATAGTCGCCGGCTCGCGGGGCTTCTCCGGCGCGGCCATCCTCGCCGGCAAAGCCGCAGTCAGGTCAGGGTGCGGGCTCGTGAACCTCGCGGTTCCGTCGGGCATCACCGACGTCGTCGAGTCCGCCGTCATTGAGGCGATCAAGACGCCGCTGCCCCAGACCGAAACCGAAGCCCTGTCCCCGGCCGGTCTCGAAACCCTGCTCGAAGCGAGCGGAAACGCAGAGGCAATCGCCATCGGCCCGGGCATCGGTACCGACCGACGCACGCGGAAGCTGGAGCTCGGGTTCCTCGCCGAGGTCGAGAAGCCCGTTGTGATTGACGCCGACGGCGTCAACAATCTTGCGGGCCGCCTGGCCCTGCTGTCACGAGCCAAGACACCGATGGTGCTTACCCCGCACCCCGGCGAGTTTGCACGCCTGACCGGACTCAAGCCCGGGGACATCAACGCCGACCGGGTCGGTGTGTCCCGCCGGTTCGCGACCGAGCACAAGGTCGTGCTGGTACTCAAGGGCGCCTCGACCGTGGTCGCGGCTCCGGACGGCAGGGTGTTCGTCAACCCGACCGGCAACTCCGGCCTTGCCTCGGGCGGCGCCGGTGACGTCCTGACCGGGCTCATCACGGGCCTGATGGCTCAGGGCATGTCGCCGCTCGACGCCGCCTGCGCCGGCGTGTTCCTCCACGGCCTTGCCGCCGACATCGCGGTTCAATCGCTCACTGAGTACTGCCTTGCGGCCGGTGACCTACCCGACTTTCTGGCGCAGGCCTTCGCCGCGGTCATCAAGGAGAACGGCGCACAAAGATGAAGGCTAGGGGACGAAGCATGGACGCTGAGGACCGTTCGTCCGGTTTCGCACTGGCTCGTCTCCGCCCTTCCCGTTTCGTCCTTTCCTGCTTCCGCCTTTCCGCTTTCATCCCTTGACCTCCCTCTTCCTGATTCTCCTGCTCGGCCTGTACCATCCCGACAACTGGCAGGTCTTTCCCTCGCTCGACGAAGTCCGCTGCATCTCGAGCACCGGCTCGGAAGTATACGTCGCAGTTCCGAAAGGCGTCTGCGTCTTTGACCGCACGCCGTACCGCCTGACCAGGACGCTGACCACTGCCGACGGCATCTCAGGCGAAGTCCGTCTCTGCGCCCACAACCCGGCGCGGGGCGACGTCTTTATCACCACCGACGAACGCGTCTACCGCTTTGTCCCGGCCACCGGGCTGGTCGAAGAACTCGTCGCTCCGTTCAAGTACGTCTCCTCTATCGGCATCGCCAAAGACGGCGCCTACTTCGAGACCGACGCCGGCCTCTTCTTCCGCGCCCGCAGCGCGGCCGACTTTGCCTCCGTGTCTGAGCTGCCGGCCGACCTCACCTGGTACGGCCGGAAAGACACACTCAACCCGCGCGACTTCCCGTTCCTCACCCCCTACTTCGTGATGGACGAACAACTCCTCAACCACCAGATCACCCTCGTGCGGCCGGACAAAGGCAACAAGAGGCTGTTCGCCGTTGCCCAGGGCTACGGAATCCTCGTGTACAACATCCGCTCCGGGTTCAGCGAGGCGCACATCCGCTTCGGCCCTTCGTCCGCTCCGGTCCGCCGCATCGCCCGCCTCGACAACCGGCTCTGGTTTGTCGGCGGCCAGACCGCGGTCTCGCTCGACTCGGCGAACGAATGGCACTACTACCTCACCCGGCCCGGCGACCTTTCGACCGGCGGCTTCCGGCTCCTGCTCGGCAACGTCACGACCCTGGAGCGAAGCGAAGGCCTGAGCGCACTGCTCGCCGACTCGACCGGGTTGCTGTTCGGCACTGAGTACGGCGTCTACTCGTTGGGCTCGGACAACAAGCTTGTCCAACTGCTCAGCCTGCCCGTCCGGGTCAATGGCCTGCTCCGGCTGAAAGACTCTCTGATCTTCGGCACCGAACAAGGCCTGTTCCTCTCGGTCGGCGACAGCATCGTCGAATACAGCGACCCCTACGGCGAGACCGACTGGGGCGTCTTTGACATAGTCAAAGCCGACAACGGCACCGCGTACTTCGGCGCGCTCGGCGGCATTGTCTCCCGCACCCGTGACGGCGCCTGGTTCCGCTATGTCCCTCCGGGCTTCGACCTGCAGCAGCCGGTGCGCGCCCTGGCCGCGGCCGGCACCCGCGTCTTCATGGCCACGAGTTCGCACTGGCCGACAGGGGCCGCTGAGGCCAACATCACCGTGCTCGATACCAAAGACGACTCCTACACCACGATTGATGCGACTCGAGGTCTGCCTGTCTCCGACATCAGGTCGCTCTACGCCGACGACCGGTATCTCTACATTGCCTCTCCCGGACTGATTGCCCGTCTGGACTACACCAAAGAACTCCGCTAGCGCCCGCAGACACAAGACAACCGCAGATTCCGCAGATGACTGGCTGTCACCCCGACGCTGAGGAGGGATCTCGCCCGGACGGAAGTTAGCCGTTGATTACGCAGATGAAGGTCGGAGTTCTATCCACAGATTCCGCAGATTACACAGATTCACGCCCTCCTTCCCTCTCCTCTTTGAGGAGAGGGTCGGGGTGAGGAGACCTGGGGCGCGGGACATGACCGGTATGACCTTGGGGCAGGTCCTCCGGCCCTCTTCCGCCGCGCTGTCCGACAGGGGCCGCCGAGGCCAGCAATCGGATCGTGTCCCAAGCCCACCGAACTGGACGAAAACGGGGACTGTCCCTTCGCAGGGCCCTGTGCGATTCCCAGGGACTGTCCCCAGTTTTCATGGTCGCTGGCACCTCACGCCGAAGGCGCAGTTGAGGCTCACGAAGTACCTCTCGTTGTTCGTCAGGAAGTACTGGCGGATGTGTCTTCAGCCGTGTCGTGACCTGTGTCTTCGGCTGAATCCGGCGCTGTGTCTCGACCTGGGTCGCAACTCGTATCTCAACCTGAATCCGTCGCCGTTCCGCACGTTGTACGCGAAGTCGTTCCAGTGGTTGTTCCACAAGTCCTTCGCGTCGTCGTTCGGCTCGTTGTTCGTCTTGAAGTACCAGCAGTTGTGGGTTCCGTTGTGCGTCGCGTCGTCTCGGCAGATGCTACCCCCCAGGCAGTAGGTGGACCGCCCACTCCCCGAGAGAATTGCGTTCGGGGACCAAAAGACCACCACATGTAGTACGCCCGGGGCCCGACGCAGACGCAGCTAACGGACGAGGGACGGGGCAGGCAACGGGGCAAGCTCCTGTGTGAATCGCGTGGAGAACCACAGGCCCTGTTACTTCACCGGCGACCTACACTTCTGCGGTCCACGTTACTCGCCCGGCGACCGTCCGTACTCCGGACCAAGCCACCGGTCAGGCTACGGAACCCGCCATGTGCGAGGCTACGAAGAAAGCAACGGGCCAAGCAACAGACCAAACTGCAGACCGTTCTGCGATCCTCGCTGCCGGCCAAGCCACCTGCCTTGCTACGGGTCAGACTGCCTGCCCCGCGTCGGTGCAGACTACTTCACCGGCTACAGACCAAGTTCCTCGGCGGATGCCTGGGGGGACGACCTCCTTGAAAATGTGGTAGTCGACTTAACTCATTGTGACGTCGGGCGCTTACGCAAGAGTTGGTCGTGTTAATCGGTCTACTTTGGAATAGACCCATAGTCTGGCCGATTGCGCCGGCGAAGCCTGCTGCCATTCCACCACGAATGCAGAGGCGGCCCGAAGGCCGCCTCCTTCTGATGTCTGCTCTGCTCCCTTACTCTCTGCTCGCTTGCTCCCTTTGCATCTACCTCGTCACCACGACCTTGCGAACGGCTTGTGCTTGGGCTTGAGCTTGCGCTTGGGCCTCCCGCACGAAGTAGACTCCCGGCGCCAGCGCCCGCACGTCATTCGCGCCCGGCTTGAGGTCCAGCACCTTCCGCCCGGAGATATCGAGCAGGCTTGCGGCTTGCAGTCTGTGGCTTGTGGCTGGTTCCAGCGGCAGGATGCCGCGCACAACGGTCGGTGTCACCAATCGCTCAGAGAAAACTCCGCCCTCGGCTACGCCGACGTGCAGGCTGTCGCGGATGACCGACACGCTTGAGCTCGCGTAGTTCAAAACGTAGGTCCGGAATTCAATCGGGTCCCAAGCCAGCGCAAACGGCTGGGCACCGACGTCAATCGTTGCGACAACGCTGTCATGGTGGGCGTCAATCACGTACACGTCGTTGCTCGCGCGGCACGCGCAGTAGACGTAGTCATTAAGCAAGTCGTAGGAGAGGGCCACGGGTTCGCTGCCGACCGTCACGCGGGCAATGACCGTATCCCCGCTCGCGTCAATCACGGCTACCTCGTCGGCGTGCTGGTTTGCGCAATAGACCTTGTTGTCCCGGGAGTCCCAGCAGAGAGCGGCCGGGCCGTAGCCGACGCCGAATTGGGCAACCACCTGCGGCTCCACTCCGGCTATTACGCTGACCGAGCCGTCGGACGGATTCGCCGTATACACCTTGGCGCCGACCGGAACGTAGCAGAGTGCGGCCGGGCTTGAGCCGACCGCGACCGTGGCAATCAGCACGTTCGGGCCGCAGTCAATGATGCTTACTGTTGAACTGGTCGTAGCCGCATAGATGTAGTTGTAGCCCGGGTTGTAGCAGAGCCCGGTCGGGCGACCACCCGTCGGCACTCGGGCGACGATCGTATCCGAGACGGCGTCAATCACCGAGACCTTGTCCTCCTCGTTGTTGCTCAGGTATACCCGGCTGTTCACGGTATTCAGGCAGAGGTCCTGGGCGCTGGGTTCTCCCGGCTCTCCCGTCGCCAGCGTCCTCAGCACGCTATCGCTATCCGCGTCAATCACAGTCAGCGTGGCGGAGCTGTAATAGTCGCCGCTATTGGCGGAATAGACCTTGCCCACGGTCGGGTTGTGAAGCAGGGCCACCGGGCGGGCCCCGACCTCCACCACGGCACTGATGGCGTTGGTCACGCCGTCGATGACCGTCACCGTGTTTCCGCTCGAGTCGGCGCAGTAGGCCTTGTTCCCAGTCAGGTTGAGGCAGAGCGCCGA
>CAYOCZ010000145.1:0-5427 GCA_964402475.1 uncultured bacterium
TGTGCCATAGGCAAAGCAAGGATATTGAAACCTCAGGCGAAGTCAAGCAGCCGGCCCTCTGAGCTCACAGCTTACAGCCTACGGCTGACAGCCTCTGAACTTGAGCCTTCGTTGTTCCCCTTTCCCCTTTGTCCTCTTCCCTATTGCTTTGTCCTTTTGACTTACGACTTCGTCCTTCTGCCCTTCACCCTGGTATCCAGCAACTCGTCGCCCGCCGCTACGGTCGCCTCGTGCTCAGCTCGCGCGCCAGCGCGCAGATACGCGCCATCGCGCCCGGTGGTCCCAACGCTTCGGCGACCCGTGCCAGACCATCAAGCTGCGTCCGACGCTCATCCGAGTCCAACATCAGCGATGCCAGCATCCGTACCAGGCCCCCCGGCTCAGGCTCAAGCACTTCCGGCACAAGCTGCGTTCCGGTCAGGACGTTCGGCAGGGCGAAGTAAGGAGTGCGGACCAGCACCCGCGCGAGCACCCACGACAGCCGGGGCAAATGGTAGCAGACTACCATCGGCACGCCGAGTAGCGCCAGCTCCGCGGTCACCGTGCCGGAGACAGCGCAAGCGCAGTCAGCGTGACGCATGACGTCGTAGCGGTTCGCCCGAACAACTGTCATTCCGTCTTCCGTCTCTTGACTTCCGGCCCCCGACTTGGGACTTCGGCCTTTGGACTCTGGACTTGCCTCCATGGCCACCATGACCCCTCGCACACCGGCTGCCCGACGGCGCAGTTGCTCGAAAACAACCCGGAAGAGAGGCTCGTGGTAGGCGGTCTCCGCTGGCCTCGACCCGGGCAGGAACACGACGTAATGCTCGCCCGGGCCGAACCCCAGTTTCTCCAACGTCTGTGCCCGGCTCAGGCTGGCCGCAGCACCGTTCAGCAACGGATACCCGCAGTACCTCGCGTTCACGCCGGCCCGGCGCAGCAACTCCTCCTCGAACCGAAACAAGCACACGACTCTGTCCGCTGCCCTCCTCAACCGCCCCATGCGCCACCCGCCCCATGCCCACACCTGCGGCGGCCCAAGATACAACACCGGTACACCGCGCCGCCGCAGCCGCCGACCCAACGGAAGATGCAGACCCGAGAAGGAAACCAGCACCGCCACATCCGGCGCGAGCCTCGCGACCGACGATTCGGCCCGGTCAAGCACACCACGCAACCTCGGCCCGGCCCGGAGACCCTCCGCGAATCCGAACACCGGCCCAAGCTCGGCCGCATCCAGCAGATTGATGACCTCGCAGGCCGGGTCCAACCTGACCATTTCCAGCCTGAACAAGTCGAGCATCGCCCGGCCAGATGCCTCGCCGGCCGACACCACGATTCTCACAGGCGGAAGCCTACACGACACTCCGCGTCGGTCAACGTTACCGGCCGCAAGACAGCGGAAAACCGGGACTGTACCGCGCCGAGTTCGACGCAGGCGCTCCGAGGGACTGTCCCCTTTCTTCCGCCGGGGCTTGAGACGAAATCACGGCGCCATCGGCGCCGCGATGCGGGAAGTTCAGGCTTTCGCAGCCCTCCCTTCGGACCCGGACGCGCCCTAACTCCCGGTTTCTCAACTTACTATGTGCCCTTCTCGAAACTCCCCTACCTCATCCCCCCGGTCGTGGCCCCCATCATGCCCGGCATCATTGCCCCGGTCATGACCCAGATGATGTCCCGGACGACGAGGCACGCGATGACCTCCACAATGACCCCGACTATGACCCGGATGATGATACCGGTGATGATGTCCGCCATGATACCCGCGATATGCCCGGCCATTCCGGCCGTGATGGTGCCCATCATAACCTGGGCCATAAGGTAAGCTATGGCCCCGGTCATATCCCCCATCACCGTGACGGTCATACCCTCCGTCATCATCCCCGTGATAACCCAAGCCATGATACCGGTCATGCTCCCCGCTCCGCCGCGCGCTCTGCTCGCTCGGAATCTTCTTCCCTCCACGCTCGACCCCTGGAATCCCGGGGACGCAGCAAACAACCCGTGACGCGCGACGCTGATCTACGACGTCCGACTGGCGGTTGTTCGGGTCCTTGGCACCTTGGCGCCGCCGTAGTAGAACTCCGTTTCTCTTGCCGTGCGCCTGAGTCCGGCTAGAATCGTCCATCGTGAGTCAAGCATCCAGGCGGCAATTCCGGTCCTACCCGAGGTTCCGGCCTCCGGTGTTGTTCGATGAGGAAGCCGTGCGTGAGATGTGCCGACTCGCCCGTAAGGGGTATGACACCCCGCTCAAGCGCGAGACCTACGGCCACCTTTTCGGCACGTTTACGCGCGACCGCCGGCTGGTTGTACGTCGGGCCTGCTACTATCGCGGCGGGGTGAAAACCCGCACCGGCGTTGTCTTCAAGGACTGGCCCACGACCCGACGACGGAAACTGGCGGGCTCGATGCGCCTGCGCTACCTCGGCGCCTTCCATTCGCACGTGGAGATCGCGGGCGAGGTCTTTCGCGGGTTGTCGGACGAGGACCGCGGGTCGTTCCGGTTCGACCGGATGTCATTGCTTGAGGTCGTGGTGTCGGTCTGGAAAGGCTCGGACTACTATCCCGAGCGCTCGCCCTGGAACATCGCCTGCTTTGACCCACGCTCCGGCTATCACTACCGGGTCAAGGTCTATGCCAAGCGCAGGAACGGAATCAGGCAAGTCTCGGCCAAGACCATTTCTTCCGACATCGTTGTCGTCTTCTGAGCGAACAACAACCCCGGGGATATGACACACAACTCCTGACGCGCGACGCTGCCAAGGGTGGCCAAGTTAGCAGATAGCAGAGAGCAGTTAGCTGGCGCGCCGTTGGCGCAGGCAAGCTGACAGCCGACGGCTGACAACTCCCACGCGCCTCCGGCGCGACGACCTTTTGACAACCCCGCCCGCGAGTCCGGCAGAGGTCTCGCTGGGCATTTGACTCCTGAGGGCCGGCACGTAACATGACCGCAGTGACATCCAGACGCGACTCGATCCTCATTCTTGTCCTTGTGTTCCTCGTCGTGCTTGCGCTCACGAATCCGTTGGGTAACTTCCCGCTGAATGACGACTGGTCATACGGGCAGGCCGTTCAGAACCTCGTGCGGAACCACACATACCGGCTCACCGGCTGGACGTCCATGCCGCTCCTTACATAGGTGCTGTGGGGCGCGCTTTTCTCGCTTCCGGCCGGCTTTGCGTTCACCGCCCTGCGTTTCTCAACCCTGTTTCCTCTCGCTGACCACGCTGCTCTTGTTGCTGCTGCTGGTCCGAGGGACCGACCGCGGGAACAAGCTGCTACTAGCACTCGGAATGTGCCTGGGAGTGCTGGCGACGCTTCTGAGACAGACCGGCATGCTGATACCAGTGGCCTTCGGGATCGGCTATTTGTCCCGCGGCCGCGCCGGCACGCGGAGAGCCCTGTTTGCGGTAGGATTCTTCCTGCTGACCATCGCCGCGTTTGTCGTGTACTCCGGCTAGCTGTCTGCGACCGGCCGGCTCCCCACAGGGCACTACGCCCAGTGGGCTCAAGTCCGGTCCGTGTTTGAGTCCGGGCTGCCCGGCATCGCTAGACAGGTCGTCCACTCCCTGCTCATCACCTACATCTATCTTGGCATCTTCACCCTACCTTTCGGCCTGCTCTTCATCTCACGCGCACGCAAGAGGCGGCTCCTGCTGCTCTCCGCCGTGTCCGCAGTCCTGCTGGTGACGGCCCGTCTCCTTCATGTTGGGTTCCCGCGAAACATCCTGTCGGACCGAGGCGTGGGACCCTTCACGCTGGCGCACACCGATGAGTTCTCGGCTTTCTCGGGAAGTGTGGTCTCCGAAGCCGTTCTCGGCCTCTTGGCTTTGTTCGGAGGTACCCTCTTGCTTGAGATGCTGGTTCGGTTCGTAAGGAGTACCCGCTCATCTTTGCTGACGGTTGTCTGCCTCTCACTTGCCGGGCTGTGCCTGGCATCCCTTTCGCTCGTGAGCCAATTCGACCGCTACATGGTGCTCCACCTTCCCTTACTGCTGGTTCCCGCATCGTTGGCGCTGCACCAGCATCCGCCGACGAAGCCAGCAGTGATGGCCGCGCTGGCGACTACGCTCTTGTACGCGGTGTTTTCTCGGTCAGCGCGGTCCACGACTACATGGCATGGAACAGAACCCGGTGGCAGGCGATCCGCTACCTCACGAACAACCTCGGAGTCCCGGCAGAACGGCTGGACGGCGGCTTCGAGTTCAACGGCGTGTCCACCTACTCGGAAGACTATATCCGCACGCCCGGCAAGAGCCCGTGGTGGGTCAAGGATGATGAGTACGTGATTGCGTTCGATGTCCTGCCGGGATACAGAGTGTTCAAGTTGTACCCCGTCAGACAAGGGCTCCCCGCCGGCATCAAGCAGATATATGCTCTGAGACGCGAGGGTCATCCAACGTCCGCGGATTCGCCGGCCGGCTTGCAGGATTTGCGGAACCACCGAACGGCTGAAGACCGCGGGTCTTCATGCGACTCACATGTTCCTGAACTCGACCCGAAGTCGCCAGAGGAAGCAGCACCGCCAAGCGCTTGACTTCAAGGCGCGCGGCGATAAGCTAGCTTGAGCGCATGGCGTTCCATTATGCAACCGCAGGCGCTTCCGACGCGTCCATTGTCATCGTCGGAATGCCGCTTGACCGGACAAGTTCTTTCATCCCCGGCGCCCGGTTCGGCCCGGACGTTATCCGGATGGCTGTGGACAATATCGAGTCATTCAGCCCCTACCAGAAGCGTGACATATCAGGAATCAGCATCCACGATGCCGGCAACCTCGAGTTCACGTTTGCGACCGCGGCTTCCCCGCCGGAACTCATCGCCGCGACAACCGGCCGGAATCTCGCCCGAGGCGTGAAGCAGTTCGCCATCGGTGGCGAGCACACCATCACTCCGCCAATTGTGGCTGAACTCACAAAGAGCTTCCCTGACATCTGCGTCATCCAGTACGATGCCCACTCCGACCTGCGGCAGGATTTCCGGGGCGAACGGGTCTGCCACGCTACCGCCATGGCGCGCGTGCTGGACACGATCCCGCGCGAGCGGCTGTTCCAGCTCGGCATCCGGTCTTTCTCCAGCGCCACAGAGATGTCAGAACCGAACCTGTTTCCGTTCGACGTGCTTGCACCTGTCAAGCAGGTACGAGCGGCGATCGGCGGCCGTCCTGTATACGTGACGCTGGACATCGATGTGCTCGACCCGGGTGCGATGCCGGATGTGCAGACACCCGAGCCGGGCGGATGTTCGTTCCGCGACCTCGTCCTGTCCCTGGCCGAACTGGCCGGGCTCAGAGTAGTCGGCTGCGATTTGGTCGAGGTGTGCCCGCGGACAATGCAGCCCTCGGCTGGCGCCGCCACCGCGGCAGAGCTAATACGTGAGCTCTGCCTGCTACTGGTCAACGCTCAATAGTCGAGTTTCCGTGAACCAGGAGCGCTCGGACGGTAGCGA
>CAYOCZ010000145.1:5527-7720 GCA_964402475.1 uncultured bacterium
TCGTTCAGGCCTAGGGACCGACTACCGCAACGCGCTCGACGCGCACACCGCGCGGAGTACTTACCACAAGCAGGTAGAGGCCGGTCGTCTGGTTCTGTGGCCGCCACACCGCCTGGTGTCGCGCCGGCTCGACCTGCAGTTCCGCGATCTGCCGCCCGGACAACGTCCTCACGCCGACCTTGGTAGCATCATATGGAAGTCCGTCAATCACAACTCCACTGTGCACGCCGAGTATGCAGGGGTTCGGGTAGACGCGGAGATGTTCGGCAGTACTCTCCGGCTCAACTGAGTAGTTGTAGACCGAAAGGCCGCGCTGCGTGCCGATCAGCGCGAGCCCGAGATCGTCGCTCAGGGCCATTGCCGAGTAGAATCCGACAATCGCCTGCGTATTGGCAATCAGTCCGCTGTTCTGAGGCGTGAAGCTGGCCCACGTCCGGCCAACCTGGTCGTATATCGAAAGACCGGACTCAGTCAGCAGCCAGACTCGGTCAGAGGCATCAACCCTCACCCGGTAAACATTGTCAGCGATGATCCCGCTGTTCGCAGTCGAGAAAACCTCAAACGACGTGCCATCCCAAATCGCCGCACCGTTTGCGGTGGCGACCCAGACGTTGTCCTGGCCGTCGACGGCGACCGACCTCACTTCGTTTGAAGGCAGTCCGCTAATGAGTACCGTGTCGGAGTCGTCAGACGGGTCGTCCAAAGTGCCCGCGTAGTCAATCATGACGAGTCCAACGTTCAGGCCGAGCCATACCCGGCTGCGCGAGTCGAACGCGAACTCGTACAGCCCACCCGGCGGCGGCCCCAGGCCGGGAACCTGAAACACGGTCTGTTGGTCCGCGGAGTCAACCGCCACGACCGTAGCGCCGCCGTTGAAGACCCACTTGGTGTCATGCCGGTCAAGGCCAAAGGCATCGATGATGTTCCAGCTAGAGCTGGCACCCCACTGCACCTTCTGCCACGTACCGTCGGCGGGATTGTACGCCGACAGCCCGCCTTCGCTTGAGAAGTGTGCAAGCCAGATCCGTCCCTTAGAGTCGACCCTCACCTGGAACGGACGGGGCGACACGCCCCAATGGAACGAGACCGTGCCGGTCGAGTCCATCATGGATATCGGCGCGTCCATGTGGCATAGATAGATGCTGCCGCTCGTATCCACTGCGCAGTCGGAAATCGTCGCTGACCAGATGCAGTTGTTGTAGTATGAGTTCCAGGACTGTCCCGAAAACGCATAGCGCAGGCCGGATCCGTAGAGCTCGTTGCCCCCGCACCCGACCCACAAGGCGGCGGCGAAATGCAGCGCCCGCGTATCCTCGTTGAGGACTACCGAGAACCGGGTGGAGTCGGCCTCATCCCCCTCGTAAAGCCCGTTCTGTGTCGCCAAGTAAATCCTCGGCCCGGACACGGCGAGGTCGTAGACCTCGGTCGGCTCGGCGAAGGCAACAACCGGCCGAAACCCGGCGCTCTCCCCTATGGCCAGCCCCGCCTCGGTCGCAAGCAGCAGACTATCGTGCCACATCGCAACCGCCCGAACCGAGTCCCCGAACGGCCGATGATAGGGCGTCCAGGTCTGAAAGCTCCTGTCGACGGCCACTACGCCACGGTTGGTGCCGACCCAGTACTGGTCAAACGAACCCACACAGAGTATCTGGTCGCTGAGCAGTTCCGGCACCCGAGTCGTGGTGAATCGAACGATGCTGTCGTCATCGAAGTCGAGCAACGTGCCGCGCGTCTCAATCAGGTACAACCCCTGATCTGAACCACAGAGCACCCTTGTGCCGTCCCAGGTCAGCGTCCGAATCCGACGGGCAAGATCGTTCGGCCGGTACTGCCGGACGCGGCCGCTGTCCGGCTCAATCACGGCCAGTCCGCCGCCGTCTGTCCCGACCCACAAATTGCCGGACGCGTCCCGGTCGATGCACAGGCAGCGGTTCGTGGGCAGGCCGTCCGTGTTGACGAACGTCCGCCGCAACGCGGCCCCCGGCAGGATGTCGAGCGACGCCACTCCTCCATACGTTGCGAGGTAGAGCACCGAGTCGGTCCCGACCATGTCGCTGATGAAGTTGGTGTTGGTGTAGGTCCTCCAGTCGCTGGTCCCGACGGCTGCGACTAGCGCGATGAGTAGTACGGTCATGTTGCTGCTAGACGATACTAACGCAGGGTGACCAGGCGTCAACCATTGTCAGCAGGCGC
>CAYOCZ010000146.1:0-7684 GCA_964402475.1 uncultured bacterium
GCCGGAGATTATCTCGCGCATCTGGCGCAGGTCGAATATCGAGTAGGCCTTGGTGCCTGCGCTGGAGGAAAAGAACACCTCCTGGATGTCGCGCAGCCGGCAGGGCTGCCTGTTCAGGTAATACTCGCTCTCGCCCGAGCGGAAATACCGCCGCCGGATCTCGACCTCGGTCGCTGCCTGCCCCTCGCCCTGCCCGACGCCATCCAGCACCAGCTTCACCTCGGCGAAGTTGACCGGCGCCACCGTGGCCGTGCCGCCGAATATCAAGTCCTCGTTCTTCGCGCAGCGGAGCAGGGCGAACGACTGCTCGCCCAGCACCCAGCGGAGCGCGTCGAGCACATTGGTCTTGCCACAGCCATTCGGCCCGATGACCGCATTCAGTCCCGGAGAAAACCGCAGCGTCGCTTTGTCCTGGAAAGACTTGAACCCGGTGAGCTGGAGCTCTTTGATTCGCACGTCGGGCTAGACTATATGAGCGGCCGCCTTCAAGTCAAGTCCCATAAATGGGGACGCTACCCATTTTCCTGCCTGCCGCCGGGCCTGCCGCGGGGAAGCGCGTGCAACCTGCGGCCGCTCTGCGTTTCGATGTCCCTGACAAACGCATCAACACCCAAGGGCCGCCCGGTGCGAGTATGGAGGCGCAGGCGCGTAACGAGGTCTTCCGGCTCCGCCTCCCCCAGCCAATCCGACCAGTCGTCAACGGAAACCCACTTGTCGATGTTCGCCGCCAGCAGGCGGTCGCGCCGCAATCCTGAGTGGCCGGCTGCGCTGCTCCACTCGTAGCTAACAGCGCGAGGTCCCAGACCGGCGCGCACGGGATTGCACTCGACGTAACGGATTGCCGCCGCGGTGTGCCGCGCATCCAACGGACAGGAGTAGAACCGGCCCTGCCAGACCCGGCCACTGCACTCCTGCGAGCGGTTGACGTGCTGCGCATAGCGAAGATGCACCGGCTTAAGCACGGCGGCAAGCGACCCGGCCTCGGCCGGCACTGCGACCACGTGCACGTGATTGGGCATCAGGCAGTAGGCAAGGATGTCGAGTCCGCGCTCGGCGGCGTAGTCCCCAAGCAGGCGCAGGTATCTGCGGTAGTCGGACCTGACGAAGAAGACGTTCTCGCGACGATTGCCGCGCTGTGTGATGTGGTGCGGGACTCCGGGAACTACGACTCGCGGCATACGTGGCACGGCTTACGATATCGATGTAGGCGCTGATGTCAACTATAAATGGGTAGCGTCCCTATCAAACTGAGGCGATCAGCGGGCGCTGGCGCGCGGACGGTACGTGGGGCGCTCGAAGCGGCTGAACATGACTATGAGAAACGCAAGCACCAGGCCCGGTACGACCAGCCAGATGGACCGCTCGAGCCACCAGCGGGCCGAGCCGGGCGGCGAACTGACGAACCCGACTAGCGCCAGCAAGCCGAACGTCGCTGCATAGGCGGTGATGTGCCAGAGATAGACCGTCATTATCACGCTGTTGGCCGCAATGACCGTTTCCACGGCCCAGGGTGCGCGAGCCAGCGGTTTGCCCACCCGCGGAAGTACATCGCGGCACCCACCAGCCAGAATGTCAGCAACAGGATGCAGACAGTCGGCGGCGTCATATTGGAGACCCGCTCGAAACCCGTGCCCACCATGCTCTTCGGATACGCCCCGATGTGGGTCAAGAGGAGCAGTCCGGCCAGACCGCCCAAGGCAATGGCCAGGTGTACGCGGCGCCGCGCGCGGGCAAGCGTGCCGTCGGCATAGAAGAAGCCAAGTTGGTGCGCCAGCAGCCAGACAAAGGCGAAATTCGCCCACCCGACCACCGGCACTCTCAGCGAGAACCGCATCACGTCCATTCCGACCGCAAGCGCCGCCATGACGGCGACTGTGGCAATCCCGAACCGCAGATGGAGAATCCGCATCACCGGAGTCAACGCCGTGATGGCCAGGTAGACGACCAGAAACCAGAGCGGCCCGAAGAGCAGGACCGTCGACCTGACATGAACCGGCTTGAGCACTCCGGCCAGTTGCAGGGCGACCAACACCACGAACCAAACACCGAGGAAGACTGCGACGGGTCTTAGCAGGCGGACCAGGCGCGAGCGCAGGAACGAAACCGCCGACTCGCCGCGGCGTAACGTGCTTTCAATTGATGTGAGGTTTGAGAACCCACCAATGAAGAAGAAGAGCGGCATCACCTGCAGGAGCCAGGTCGTGCACCACAGGCCTGGAACCAGACCAACGGCATTGCGGACACTCAGAGCGCCGTCCTTCCAGTCCACCAACGCGCTCAGCCAGTGTCCAAAAACCACCACCCCGATGCATGCCACCCGCAGGAAGTCAACGTACCGGTCGCGCGATGCCGGGGTCGCCGCGACAAGGTCGTCAAGCCGCAGCCCGGCAGACGACGGGACCGCTTCTAGCGTTGCCTTTGCCATTTCGCACCTGCCTTGGGCTAGACTATAGAAACCGGCAAGAACATGTCAAGGATTAGCACTCGGTCGGACACACCCGCGCGGCCATTGAACGTAGCTAGGATCTGGCCAAGAACTTCGCGAGCCCGACGCGCCGAATCTTGTCGAGGTTGGGCCGGTAGGCCGGCAGCAGCTTCTCGCACGCGTCGGCGTCGGCGTACTCCCAGCAGCCGGTGAGCTTCCGCTTCTCGGCGCAGCATCGAATCTTGCACCACGGGTTCCCTCCCCCGCCCCGGCACATTTTCGTGCAGCGCAGCATCGCGAGACCATCGAGCGACTTCTTGAACGACGCGTAGTCAGCGAGGAACGGAAACTCCTTCCATGACTCCTTGAGCTTCTCCGCGCGCAGCTCCCGTCTGAGCGACTTGGCCGCCTCGGACACCTCCTTCTTGTAGGCGAAGCACTTCAAGCACCGCGCCCCGCAATACCCGACCGACTCGGCCTTCATCCGGGCCATCCTGCCTTCGTTCTCACCTCGGCTACTTCCCCGTCTTCGCGGAGACGAGCTCATCAATCACCAACCAGCAAGGTCTGCCCCCCCGGGTCGACTGCTTCTCCCTGCGTACCAGTCCGACGCCGTCCGCGTACCAACGCACTGACCGGGCCGGCATCATCTCGCCACCAGCGACGACGGTCGAATCCTCGACGCGCCACGCCGTGGCGTAGTCCCCGGCCGGAACATTGACCGGCTCCTGCCTGACCGCTTTGGCCCACGTCGGAGCTAATTCCCCCGCCCGCACGTTCCACGTCCGGCCAAGGCGCAACGGGAGCACCAGCTCCGTGCTCGGTCGATCCAATAGACGCTTGCGCGAGAGCAAGACCAAGCTGTCGGCGAGGTTCGCGTAGATCGTGTCCGTGTACGTCGCAGTGTCCTTCGCAAACGACGTGCGCTCGGTCTTCACGTTGTATCTCACGTGGCGCTGCAAGACCCATGCCTCCCGTCCATCCGGCACCGGCACCCTACCAACGCACCGGTACTCGGTGTTGGAGGCATTGGCCGTAGTCTCAACCCGGACCGATTCCCCGTCGCTGAAGGACGAGTAGCTGATTTCCGTGGTCGAGTACTTCCACTCATAGCCCACGGCCATCGGGAAGTAGTTCTCAGTTCGGGTTGCCGGCCCGGGTTTGCTTCCACAGAACGCAAGCAACGCGACGGCAATAGTCATTACTGCGGTTCTCATTTCCACCTCCTGAATTCGCACCATCGCTTCGACAGCATCCGTTGGCTCAGCTACGCAATCCGCAACCGGGCCGACTCCTCTTCACTCGCGGGTTCGACCTCCACCGCCTCGCCCGCAATCACGACCCGCGCGAGCGGCTTCTTCCGCTTGTCGCTGTACCTCGCGCAAATCCTTGCCGCCAGAATCCTGTCACTTGAATCCTCGAATCCTCGACCCCCTAATCCCTGTGCTACAATCCCCACCGGCCCTGGCAAGTCGCCCGCATCGACTACCACCGCGCCTGCCGGTTTGCGCCTGAGCAACTCGTCATTCTCCGCCTCGTCGCGACCAACGACCAGGCGCGCGCCGGAAGGCAGCCGAAAATGCCTGCCCAGCGACAGCAGTTCGACTGTCTCAAGCGAATCCTCGCCGTGGTCGAAGGCCTCGGCCAGCCGCTTCGAGAAGACCTTCTCGGTCAGCAAGCATCCACCGGCCGGCGTCGGGTAGTCCTTGATGCCGTACTTCTCGGCGAACGTCATCTGGCGGGTCCGCTGCCGGCCTTCGATGTCCAGCAGTCGCTCGCGGTCAACCCGGCCTTCCCGCTCCGGCGCAGTCGGGTCAAGCAGTTTCGCCGACATCGGCCGCAGCAAGTTGTCGCCCGCGCCTGAGTACCTCGCGACCGTCGCCAGTGCCTGCCGGTTCTGTGACATCGGCCGCTGACCCAGCACCTCGCCAGTGATGACGAAGTCCGCCGCGCGTGTTTTCCCGTACGCCCATGCCTTGCGAATCATCAGCGTGTGGCAGTCGATGCACGGGTTCATGTTCTTGCCGCGTCCGTGTCGCGGGTCCTTCACCATAGCGATGAACTCCGCGTCAATCGGCAGGGTCACAAGTTCGATGCCCAGCTTCTCTGCGGCCTTCTGGCCGCGGCTCTTCCCCGCAAACGGACGCGGGCAGTACGCTCCGAGGAAGTTGATGCCGATGACCTTAACGTTTTGCTCCAGAATCACCTTTGCCGCCAGCGTCGAATCCAGCCCGCCGGAAAGCAGGGCGATGGCGATTGCACCGGACCTGTCAGTCACACCAAGAGAATAGCCGCCTCGCGGCGGCTTTCAAACAATCACCGGCGGCGGACTGGCTGCCTGCTATTTGCCTCCTCCAACATAGCCGGTGTTGTGCAGGTCACACTGCCACTTGGGCCAGGGCGCAAGCGGGTCGAGCGGGCTTGTGGGATAGCCTGCGACGCAGAAGAGCGCAGCCTGGCCGACCACAATGATGTCGCCGGTAGACGTGATTGACGGGTTCGGGTCGTAGTCAAACAACCCTAGCTTCCTCGGCCGCTGCGAATTGCCGCTACGCCCGCCGCCGGGCAGATAGTAGTTGCAGTCACACGTCCAGATCTGAGTGCCGTCGGCCTGATTAAGAGCATAGAGCACGTCGTTGTCGTCCTGAATGTACACGTAGCCGTTCGCTGCGACAATCGGCGAGGTGTTGAACGAGTTGCCCGGTGCAAGCGACTTCTGCCAGTTAATGGTTCCGGTGGTCGGGCTGATAGAATACATAACACCGAGGCTGGTACCGACGAAGATGGCGGTGTGGCCAGCGGCCAGCCTGAGCGGCTCGCCGTCAGTTGCCGTGTTCCATAACTGAGTCCCTATCATCGGGTCAATCGCATAGATGCGCGACGATTCGGATGAGCAGTATATTGTGCCGTCGTAATCCACGATGGGACTGTAAATCTCCCCTCTGGCGATCAGCCGCGTTCTCCAGAACAGCGTGTCGAGTTCCGGCCCGACTTTGCAGAGATAGCCTGAGTCCGTGCCAAAGTAGATGTTGCCGTCTGCGTCGATGACCGGCGCATCAACAATGCCCGCGCCTGCCGCGAACGTCGCCACACGCACGCCGTGGTCGAAGCTATCTATGAAGCACCAGAGGCTGCCATCCTCGCGCGGAATGCAAATCCTGTCGTCTCTGATGGCCGGTGCACCCCATGCCAGGTGTACCGAATCGCCATCGGACCAGTCCCACGCTTGCTGTAAAGACAGTTTCAGTGCGTGCAGCCGGCCGTCGCCGCCGACTATGATATGCTGGGTAGCCTCGCAAAAGGCAGCCTGCCCGGCTAAGGCGTATTCCGTGCGCTTGACCCGGCGACCCGAGACGCTGAGGGAGTAGAACCTGGAATCGCCGTAGCTGCTGCCACACACGCGTTCATCCTCTCCGTCCTCGTATACCAATGGCGAGGTTGAGAATCCCCCTCCTTCAGAGTCCTGCCAGTACCACTTGACGCCACCAGCAGTACAGACGGGAACGAGGACGGTGTCGGGGAGGGACGTCGCACCACGGATATCTTGTGCAGAGGTGATGACAACAGCTGTCTCGGCCTGCGTGAATACGTGGCCGACGGTGACACTGCACGGGCTGGCGAAGTATGCGGTTGTTGTTTCTGTCGCACCCCAGTCGAACTCCAGCCGCACGCTGTCGCCATTCGGGTCGTGAGCCTTAACGATGAAGAAGGTGGGGGCGCCCCTCACCCCGATCACCTGGGCGAGCGCGGCTGTATCAATCACCGGCGCGTGCGAGCCGCCTGCCTCTACTACGACTACAGGCTGGTGTGCCGCCCACCTGATGCCCTGGGGGTCGTCAGGCGCGTACACCGCTGCCCCTACGTACTTCGTGTCGGGCGCGGCGGTGTAGATGTGCCAGACTGTGGCCGTGTCCAGCAACCCGAGCGGTGGAGTCGTGTCAGTGACGTCATCCCAGTTCACCACGTAGCGCACCAAATCATACCCCCTACCGCTGGTGGCCAGCCGCACCCAGGCGGTGTCACCAGCATAGACGGAGTTCGGCACTGAGACGAACTCCGGCGGATACAACTTGCGGCCGCAGACTCCGCCGAGGAGAAGCACCGCGGCTGCGGCCACAACGACGAAAACAGCGAGCCGTGACTTCATGCTCACCTACCTTCCTCCACCGACATAGCCGGTGTTGTGCAGATCACACTGCCACTTGGGCCAGGGCGCGAGCGGGTCGAGCGGGCCGTCGGGATAGCCGGCCACGCAGAAGAGCGCAGCCTGGCCGACCACAACGATGTCGCCGGTAGACGTGATTGACGGGTTCGGGTCGTAGTTGAACAACCCCAACTTCCTTGGCCGGTGTGAGTTGCCGCTGCGCCCGCCGCCGGGCAGGTAGTCGTTACAGTCGCAGGTCCACCATACCGTGCCGTCTTCCTGTTTCACGCAGTAGAGCATGTCGGTGCTATCCTGGAAGTAGACATAGCCGTTGGCAGTGACTAAGGGCGCAGTCAAGAAGCCGCCGCGCCCGATTCGTTTCAGCCAGTTGAGCTTGCCGTCCTGCGGCCTGACCGAGTAGGCCATCCCGGCCGAAGCGCCGACGAAGATCGCTGAACTGCCCACGGCCAGCCGTGTTGCCTTGCCGTAGAACTGCCTCGACCAAAGCGGGAAGCCATTAGTTGGGTATATCGCGGAAAGGCCGACCGAATCCGTCAGGCAGTAGATGGTTCCATCTGCGCCGATCGCGGGGCAGTGAACCTCGCTCCCGCGCTCTATCGCGACTCGCCAGATGGGCGAACTGAGGTTGGCGTCTATTTTGATAAGGTAACCGGAGTCGGTACCGAAGATGACATTGCCGGCCGCGTCGATTGCCGGTGCGTCAACAACCGTAGAGTGGTCGAGGTCGTACACCGGACCCGGGACGACCGACGTCCCTGCGTCCGTGAACTTGTACAGGCTGTCGTTTTCGCGACCGATGTAGATATCGGAGCCGTTGATCGCCGGTGCGCCAAACGCGATGTAGGACTCGAGGCTCTCCGTCGATACATCCGGCCACCGCCACGCACGGCTCAAGCCATCGAGTGTGAGCGCGTATAGCTCCCCCTCGTCGCTGCTGACGATAACATTTCCGGTGGCGGCGCAGAGAGCGGGACCGCCGATGAACTCGTATTCCGGCCACTTGGTCGTGGCGTTCCGCTTGGCTCTGCCCTTGTCGACTTTGATTGAGTAGAACTTGTAGTCGTCCCAGCAGTAGCTCATCACGACCTCATCCG
>CAYOCZ010000147.1:0-7679 GCA_964402475.1 uncultured bacterium
ACAAGGGCAAGTCCCTCTTCGACGCGGGCGCCCACGAGCAGGCCATCGCCGAACTGCAGAAGATCGTAGTCAATTTCCCCGGCTCACCGATCGCCGCCGACGCGCAGATCCTGACCGCCGAAGCCTATTCCCAGATGAAACGCTGGCCCGAAGCCGCGCAGGCATACCAGAAGTTCCTCGACTACTTCCCGCGGCACGAGCAGCGGGCCGGTGCCGTCTTCAACATGGCGACCACCTACTTCAACAACGGTAACTACAAGCAGAGTCTCAAGTACTTCCAGTCCGTGGTCGACTCATTCCCGGAGTCGGAATTCACGGAGAGCGCCCGCAAGAACGTTGACATTTCGCGCAAGCGGCTCGGCGCAGCCGAAACCGAAGGTGAAGGTGCGGCCGAATCGCCGAGAGGGGCCGCTGAGGCCAATCCCGGTGCACCGGAGGCACTGCCGCCGGCCACGGACGCCGGCCGACCCACCCCGGTGCCGACACCCACTGACCGACAGGGGCCGCAGAGGCCAACCCAAGGAGACAAACAACCATGACAATAATGGGTAGGAGCCTCTTCCAGCTGATGCTCGACCCGATCATGCTGACGCTGCTTGCCGCGTCGATTGCCGCGCTTGCGCTGGTCATCGAACGCCTCATCTATTTCCGCAAGAACCGCTGCCGGACGACACTCGGGGTACTTGAGCTGCGGCGGCGACTCTCGTCCGGCGGTCTCCCCGCCGGACTGGAATGGACCAGAACCCAGCAGAACCCAATGGGCCGGATGTTCGCCCTGATCCTCGAGAACGCGACGCTCGACGCCGAGGAACTCGCCGACCTCAGCTATAGCCTCATCATTGACGAACGCATCAAGCTCGAACATCTGCTCGGCGGTATGGGCACACTGGCCAACGCCGCCACCCTGCTCGGCCTGCTCGGCACCGTCACCGGCCTGATTAGATCCTTCAACCAGATCAGCGCCACCAAGCAGGCCGGCCCGGACGTAGTTGCCGGTGGCATCGCAGTCGCACTGCTGTCGACTGCCTGGGGCCTGGGAATCGGCATACCCACGCTCTTCGCCTACAATTACTTCAACAAGAAGTCAAGCGACGTGGCGCTGCAGCTCGAGGCCGCGGCCGACAGGATCATTGTGATGCTCGGCCGGGCCCGTTCAAACACCGGGACTACCATGGCCGCGACCAGGCCCGTCCCGCAGGCATCGCCGCACCCGCAGCCGGCCGCAAACACGGACTGGGACTTCTGATGCGCCGCCGACACGTTGAACGCCGGAGGAACGAGGGCCTGATCGTCAACTCGCTGGTTGACATCGCCCTCTCCCTCGTCATCGGGTTCATGGTGTCGATGCCCATCTTCTTCGAGAACGGCATTTTCGTCTCCGCACCGGGCGTGGCCCAGGCGGGCGGTGCGGTGCCGGCCGGCTCGGACATCAAGGCGAACATCTTCCTGGCCAACGACGGCCGGATTAAGCTCAACGAGATCCAAGTCCCGGAGGATAGCCTCCGCGTGCTGCTCCCCCGCCTCCTCGACCGGAGCGTCGCTCGCCGGGTCGTCATCTCGAACGAAGAACTCGTGCTCTACGATGATGTCATCCGCGTAATGGACATGGCCAAGCAGGTCGGGGCCAACGATGTCGCCTGGCTGCGTACAAGGAGTGCACCTTGAGTCTGAAAGCCGCTCCCAACCTCGACATCATGCCCATGGCCGCAGTCGGCCTGATACTGGTCCTAGTCATGATGATGATATCGCCGATGGTCATCAGCCACACTAGTACGCCGGTGACCGTGCCAGCGGCCAACACCGGCCAGCGCGAAGTCCAGAACGACATCAGCATCGTCCTGACACAGGCGGGTGAATACTTCTTCAACGACCAGCCGGTCGCGACGCTCGAACAGGTCGGCAACCTGGTCGCGGCCGAGGTCGCCCGCGACCCCTACATCCTCGTAGTGGTACGGGCCGACAAACAGTGCTACGGCAACCAGGTCCTCGACGTCCTCTCCGCGGCGAAGAAGGCAGGCGCGGCGCGCATCGTCTGCGCGACGAAGAAACTGACAACCAAGAGCTAGCCATGTCGGAAGGAATCGCTCTCCGGAACATTACCATTTACGAGGACCATAGGTCCTCGGCCATCTGGATTGCGGTCATCCTATCGGCACTGTTTCACTTGGGCAGCATGTTTGGCGCATCCGCCTTCAAGCCGACGTCGGTATCGGCCGGCGAGGAACTCATCCAGGTCGACGTCTACGACATCACTCGGCGGCCCGAGGTCGCAAGGGTGATACCCAAGCAGGAACTGGGCGGCGGTGTTCCCGGCTCGGCCGATGCCAGCATGATGAGCTACACTCCGTCCGGCACTCCGGACGGGCCGACCATCGACCTGCAGGCCGCGCTTGACCGCGGCCCGTCACAGGCGAAGATTGACCTCAGCCGGTACGAACTTGACCGTTCCGGTGTCGGCATGGATATGGTCTACCTCGGCGGCAAGGGCGGCTCGCAGTCCACTGACGAAATCCTCTCCCAGCCGGCAATCGCCATGACCCGCGCTCCGGGTCGGGGTGGTAGCAGCGGCGACGGCCGCGGCGTCCCGGGCATTCCTCAGCCTTCCGCGCAGTTGACGATTGAGCACCGCGAGCTCGCGAAGCCCGCCGCCCGGAGCTTGCCAACCGTCGGGAGCCAGGACCTGCCCAAGGTGGAAGCACCTGTGTCCCGCGGTACGAACTTCACGGTTGCCGGCCCGATTTCCCAACGAGAGATAACCAGGAAGGTCGTACCGCGGTATCCGAAGTGGGCGCTTGAGCGTCGTGTATCAGGCACCGCGGTCGTGCGCATCTGGGTCCAGCCCAGCGGCCGGGTCAAAGGAGCGCCCACTGTAGAGTCAAGCTCCGGCTACCCGGACCTGGACCAGGTCGTCGTTGACGCGCTACGCGGATGGGAGTTCGCGGCTCTCGGTCCCGGCGTCAAGACCGAGGACCAGTGGGGCATAATCACGTTCAAGTTCGTGCTGTCCTAGGGATATGACGATACTCATTGTTGCCCTGCTCTTTGCCCAACTATCCCCGGCTCCGGCCAGGCCCGACCCAACCGTCGCTCGGCCCGAAAGCACCGCTTCCCGGCCGGCGCAGAGCGGCGACCAGCACGCCATCGGCGAGGAAGTAATCAAAGGCGAGACCGAGGTCAAGATCGAAGACATGAAACCCTACTTCCCGCCGCAGATTGACCCATTCACCCCGGTCAACGAGTTGCTGGCCCCGGAGAGCTACGTGCTCGACGACGCGCTTTACCACTCGGTTGACTCGATGACCATCCCCCAGCATTTCGCTCATTCTTCCTATCTGCGAATCCCGATCGAACGCAACTTCATCTACGGCGACATGATGGTTTTCCTCCCCTCCTTCGAACAGCGCGTTGCGACCTGGAATCTGGAAGTGTCCAATTCGCTCGGTGAGACCGTCCGCCGCATCGCGCGCAAAGGACAGCCGCCTGCGGTCATTACCTGGGACGGCAAGACCGACGCGGGTGAACCAATCGCTCCGGGGGAAGTGTACAGCTTCACCTTCAACGCCTACGACGCGCAGGGCAACCAGACCCGGATTCCGGGCACACCTCAGCGCGTCAACGGGATAGTCCAGCAAGTCGGCGAAGAGTGGGTTGTCTCGATTGCAGCGGACCAGGTCTTCGCCGAGGGCGGCGCTCAGCTGATCGAACAGGCGGCCCCGCGCCTCGACGAAGCGGCCAACGTGGTCAAAGAGAAGTTCAAGGACCAGGTCGTGGTCTACGTATACACCGAGCAGGAACGGCTCTCGGCCGAACGCTGCCGGGTAGTCCAGGTCGAGCTAGGCCGCCGCGTTGTGCTGCCGGCCGAGGCGCTCAAAGTCGTGCCCCGGTTCGTCCCGGGTCTTCAGCCCAAGCTCTCCAAGATCGAGATCCGCATCCTCTAGCCAAAGGTCATTCCGGTTCCACAGTCCGGCACAGTCCACTCACTTGCGCTGCGATGGCATGCTTACACGCCCACCCTCACCTGAATTGACGAATCGCTACCGGCGACTATCATTAGCACCGTGTTGAACCCCGCTATCCACCAGCCGCGACCGGCGTCGCCATGGCCGGCTCAACCATTCTCGGCAGTTGTCGTCGGTACGGGCTCCCAGGTCCCCGAACGCATCCTCACCAACGCCGATCTCGAGAAGATTGTGGACACGTCCGACCAGTGGATAACCGAGCGGACGGGCATGAAGGAACGTCACATCTCGGCGCCCGGTGAGGCTGCTTCCGACATCGCGGTCAAGGCGTGCGAGATGGCCCTGGCTGAAGCGAAGATCAACCCGGAAGACCTGGATCTCGTCGTCGTCGGCACGGTGACCGGCGACATGCCCTTTCCTTCAACCGCCTGCGTACTGCAGCAGAAGCTCGGGGCGCCGCATGCCGTTGCGTTCGACGTCAGCGCGGGCTGCACCGGCTTCATCTATGCGCTCAGCGTTGCCCGGCAGTTCGTCGTCACCGGCGCCTCCCGAACCGCCCTGGTCGTCGGTGTCGAGATGCTCAGCAAGATCACCGACTGGACCGACCGCTCCACGTGCGTCCTGTTCGGGGACGGGGCCGGCGCTGCCGTGCTCAGGGCAGGTACCGACACTCACACCGGCATCCTCGCGACCTACCTGGCTGCCGACGGAACGGGCGGCCAGCACCTCTACATGCCGGCGGGCGGTTCGCGCCAGCCGGCCACGATCGAGACCGTCCAGCAGCGCCTGCACACCTGCAAGATGACCGGCAACGCTATCTTCAAGGTCGCGGTCCGCAGCATGGCCGATGCAGTCAGACACCTGCTGCACCAGACCGGCCTGAAACTCGACGATGTGAAGCTCCTTATCCCCCATCAGGCCAACCTGCGCATCATCGAGGCCACTACCAAGTTGCTCAAGTTCCCGTCCGAGAGGGTCTTCGTCAACATCGCCAAGTACGGCAACACCTCCTCGGCCACGACCATCATTGCGCTGGACGAGGCCCGCCGGGCTGAACTGGTTCACCCCGGCGATGTGGTGTTTCTCGTCGCGTTCGGCGCCGGCCTCACGTGGGGCGGCGTCGCCATCCGCTTCTAGCTGCGCCTGACGGCGCTACGTCCGCGACCGCATCTTCCCAAAGAAACCGCTGACGCCGGCACACTTACTCGGTCTCGTGTGAGCGGGCCTGGCGGCCTTCCTGCTGACGGGCTAGGCCTGCCGCGGCTTGACCGTCAGGTGCAGAATACCGCCGGCGACGGCCAGCCCGGCGGCCACGAACATGATCGCGCGGTATCCGAAAGCGCCGGTCAGGCCCAGCAGCAGCGCGCCGCCGACGGCGGACAGGCTCAGTACTGACTGAAGCATCCCCGCCGCGGTCGAGCGCTCGGGGTTCACGCGCATCAACTCCCGCAGGGAACCCAGGTAGAGACACGACCACGACAGGGCCAGCACGACCTGTATCGGTACGACCTGTTTGAAGTTCGTGACCAGTCCGAACGCCAAAAAGACCAAGGCCGACAACACAAAGCCGAGTATGATGAGGACCCGCTCCCCGGCTTTCTCCAGCAGGTTCATGAACAGGACCTGTCCGAGCGGGTTGATGGCGAACACGATGCCAACCCAGAGCCGGCTTGCGCCGCGGTCGGCAAGAAAGATCGGGAATATCGACCAGATCGAGCACGCTCCGATATGGCGCAGCAGGAACGACAGGTAGATCGGCCAGCTTCGCCGGAGCACGCGCGTATCGAGAAACGGCTGTTCCAGCCGGACGTGTTCGTGTTTCAGGCCTGCCCATGCCAAGACCGCCGTCGCGGCCATCAGGGCCGCGGCCGACGGAAACACCCACCCGGGCCTGAGTACCCCGAGTGTGAAAGCACCGATGCCCCAGCCCAGCGAACCGAAGCCGGTGTAGCGGCCGAGCAGCTTGCTCCGGCCGTAGAAGTACGCCATCAAAGCCGCCGGGAAGACACCGACGCAGACTCCGGCGAGCGCGCGGGCCGCAAACAGCCCTCCCAGGTTCCGGGCGAACATGTGCAGTGCCAGAGCCACGGCCGTCGCCGCGACACCCGCGACAACGAACTTCTTCCGGTCGCCGAAGTCCGCCCAGCGGCCGAATACGACGCTCGAGAGCAGGATCATCACCTGGTAGCAGGCGACCAGCAGCCCGATCTGCTGGATGTTGGCGCCGAATTCCTTTGCCAGCAGCGGTATGGAGACTGCGGCCACCATCAGCCCGGCTTTGCTCAGCAGTTGGACCGCGTAGGCTGTCAGCACGGAAAAAATCCGAGGGGTCGAGGGGTCAAGTGTCAGACACCGGAATCCCGGAATCCTCGATCCCTTGGCCCCTTGCGTTCACTTGCGCGCCGGCAACGGCACCAACCGGCCCAGCGGCTGCGATTCATACCAGCCGAGCAGCGGTCGTATCTCATCCTCGTGTCCGAATGTCGCCAGCGTTTGTACCCGACGCAGAAGAAAGAAACGATAGCGCTCGAGGCTGGCCCGGGTTCGCATGTCCGGCTGACGCGGGGGCACGCGGACCGCCAGCCTGGAGTAGTCGAACTCAGGAATCAGCGTGTCACTCCGGAGCTGGAACAGCAGCCCGACCGAAACCCGGACGACTCCGGGCAGCAGTTGCCTCGCATCGGTACCCGCATCCGCGTCAAAGGTCGTGTACGCCGGTCGTTCCGGGCTGCGCGTGATGAAACTCTCGAGCAGCGCTATGTACCGCCGCTGGATTTCTGCGGGGTCCCTAAGCCGCCCGTGTTCGAACTCGTCAAGGTACTGCCGGTAGCTGTCGATCTCGGCTCGCGAACGCTCGACCAGCCAGGGATAGGCGCGGGCCAGGTAGTTGAAGTACCACGAGCGCCGGACCAGCTCCTTATCGATCATGCAGACGTCCGGGCGTACGTGCTCGGTGTGCTGCAGGTAGAACACCGGCGAATAGACGTCCCACCAGTCAGTAATGATGATGGCGTTCTGCCCGGCCGACGCCAGCGTGTTGTTCGCGTGGTCGTAGGCGACGTAGTCTCCCTGCTTGCCGGCAACGCGGAAGTTCACAAGGAGAGCGGCAATCCCGGCAAGCCAGACTACATGCCGCCATCTCCCGACTCGCCGGGCCAGGCCGTCGAGTCCCACCATGCCGAACACGGCGAGTGCGACCAGGCAGGGCAGGTAGTATGACTCGATGTCGGGAATCGAGTAGTTGACAGCGTAGGCGAACGCGACGGCGGCGGAAACCGCCAGCCCGATGGCTAAGTTCCGCCTTTGACGGAAGAGTCGCGCCGCGCCGTAGAATACAACCGGGACAAGCACGTAGACGAAGCTGCGCGCCAGCAACACTGCCCCGCGTCCGGCGTTGTGCAAAACCTCGCCGAACGACTGCGAGAACATCCAGACCTGGTACTGCTTACCGGTCACGTGCCACCAGAATCGCTCGAGGTTGTACGGGTTGCCCCACGCGAGCAACGGCCCAGCGCGCGCGCGAAGCACGAGGAACAGGTAGGGAGAGACCCCGAGCAGGAACAGGAGAACCAGCACCGGAAGCCGCGGTGCCAACTCCCGGCGATACGCCAGGATAATGACCAGCGCTACGCCCAGAACGGTGCTTGCCGAGGACATGTGGTTGGTCAACGCAAGGCCGGCGAAGTACGCAAGAGCCAGCAACGACCCTCCCCGCTCGCA
>CAYOCZ010000148.1:0-7666 GCA_964402475.1 uncultured bacterium
GCTGTGGGCTCGCGATACTGCTCAAGTACACGGTCGGAGCCCTTCCGCTTCTGCTGATGCTGACGCTTCTCATCGGACACCGTCCCAACCTGCGAGACGCTGCGGTTTCAGCCGCATGGCTTCTGCTCGGAGTGCTCATTCCGCTCGTCTCATGCGCGCTCATCCTGCTGGTGAGCGGCGCGATGCCGGCTTTCATCGAAAGCCAGTTCGGACTGGTGCCTGCCTATGCCACAGTCGGGAACAACGCAGGACTCATGGCGCGCTTCGATAGCTTCCTGACGACATTCGCCCTGTCGCCGGAGCTGCGGCTGCCGGCCCTGATGCTTGGCGCCGGCGCTTTGGCGGCCGTGGTGCTGTACCTGCGCAGACCCGACTGGCGACTGGGACTCACGCTCGCAGCGTCATGGCTGCTGGTGGCTTTTGGGTCCACTTTCTCTCAGGGCAAGTTCTTCATCTACCACTATCTCCCTCTACTACCGGTTGCGGCGGTTTTCGGCGCGCTGCTGGCCGGCACGCTCTTGCCCAGGCTGGGGCGCGCCCGCGTGTTGGCTGGTGCCGTGCTTGCGGTTCTGCTCTTCTCAATGGCCGGATTCCCGGGTCGGTTCGAGCGTCTGACTCGCATTATAGTCGGCCGCGAATCGGTCCGGGACTATTGGGTCAGCGATCTCCACAACATGGCGTCCGATTTCTCCCTGCGGGATGATATCGAGCTTGCCGACTACCTGCGGCAGACCACGCTGTCGACCGACCGAGTCTTCATCTGGGGCTTTGAGCCCGCGGTGAACTTCCTGGCCAAGCGCGGCACCGTGTCGCGCTTCCTCTACAACTTCCCGATGGTCGCGGACTACGACCCCCAGCGGTTCCGGGCTGAGTTTCTGTGGACCTATGTGCGCGACCCGGCCGAGGTGTTCGTGATTCAGCACGGTGATGCCACGCCCTGGGCCACGGGCAGCAACAAGGACTCCTATGCCTTCCTGAACGAGTTCCCGGAACTGCTTGGGTTCCTGGAGGCGGAATACCATCCCGACACAAAGGTCGGAAGGTTCGACGTGCTGCGGCTGAACGCACGACCTTGACAGCCCGACCTGACCGGCCTACACTCGCCCGGAATGTCTGTGCGCTATAGCGTAATCGTCCCCGCCTACAACGAAGCTGAATCGCTCGACGAACTGCGCCGGGAGCTGATTCCGGTCCTGGAAAGCTTGGGCGAACCATTCGAGGTCCTAGCTGTTGACGACGGCTCGTTTGACGTCACGCCAACCCGCCTCACCGACCTTGCCCGCACCGACACGCGCGTGCGCGTCATCCGGTTCCGACGCAACTTCGGCAAGTCGGCAGCCTACACGGCCGGGTTTGAGGCCGCCCGTGGCGAAATCGTCGTCACCCTGGACGCCGACCTGCAAGATGACCCGGCCGAACTGCCCAAGCTGCTGGCGAAGCTGGACCAGGGGTTCGACCTGGTCGTGGGCTGGAAGCAAGGCAGGCTTGAAAACGAACCAACCAAGACCGTGCCGTCGCGTCTGTTCAACTCGCTCGTCCGCCTCTTCTTTGGCCTGCGCCTACACGACTCGAACTCCGGATTCCGGGCAATGCGCCGGGCAGTGGCGGCCAGCCTTGAACTCTACGGCGACCTGTACCGCTTCATCCCGGAACTCGCGTACATGCGCGGCTTCAAGGTAGTCGAGGTCGGAGTCGGCCACCGCCGACGCAAGCACGGTCGAAGCAAGTACGGCCCCAAGCGGTTCTGGACCGGCGTCCTGGACCTGGTGACCGTCCGCTTCATCACCGGCTTCACCCAGAAACCGCTCCACTTCTTCGGGACCGCCGGACTCTTTCCGCTGCTCGTCGGCATCGGACTCGAGGTCTACGTACTTGTGCGCAAGCTCTCAGGCGACCAGTTCCGCGAGCACGTTGCCGCTATCATCGTCGGCGTGTTGCTGATTGTCGTCGGCATCCAACTCGTTGCCACAGGGCTGATCGGCGAGATGATCACCGCGCAGGCGCGGACGCGTGGATACGCGACACAGGAGCCGGGCCAGAAGTAGGCACATCTCTGCAGCGTTCGGCATGAGCGAACCGTCGGCCGCAAGTGACCGGCCACCAGACACTGCCAACTACGCCAAGTTCCAGACCCGGAACCCGCTGGCTCGGTTCCTGTTCGACCGATTCTACCGAGTGCTCGGGCAAATGGTCACGGAGTTGATGCCCGAGTCGGTGCTCGATGCTGGGTGCGGCGAGGGAGAGACACTCGAGCGACTTCAAGGCATCCTGCCGCACGACGTCCACGGTTTCGACAGCAACCCGACGTGCGTGGCATTCGCATCTGCGAGGCTCCCGGCATACCGGTTCCGCACGGGCGACGTGTGCCACGTCGACTACCAAGATGGCCGGTTCGATCTGGTGCTATGCCTCGAAGTGCTTGAACATCTGGCGGACCCGGCTCAGGCCGTACGCGAGTTGGCGCGTGTTAGCCGCAGACACATCGTTGTTTCGGTGCCGAACGAGCCGCTGTTCAGGCTGACGAATCTGGCGCGGGGGAAGTACCTCAAACGCTGGGGTGACCACCCGGAGCATTGTCAGCACTGGAACCGGACCAGCCTGTCTGCATTCCTGACCGCGTCGGCTGATGTCGTGGAGGTGCAGTCCAGCTACCCGTGGCTAATAGCCCACTGCCGCAGGCGGGGATAGTCGGAGGGAAGCACCTGGCTGCCCGTCAGGGCCGGCGGGTTGCTTGGGAGGCATAGCTTTCCTCGTCGCGCCTTGTCCCGGCCCTCTAGTGCACAGTGCTCTTCTGCGACACACCCGGCCGCTTCTCGCCGCTGTACGCCAACAGCTGCTACAGACTGGTCGCGATACCCGAACCGGTTGTTGACTAGGTCCGTCGCGACCGGGCGACGGCGATTAGGGAGGAGCCGTGCCAGTAGTCGGTCCATCCCAGCATCCAGCGCTCAAATGACATGGTGAGCCCGAACAGGCTGTTCAGTAGCCCGGGCGGTGGCTTCACATCGTATTCGGTCTTGCGTTTGCCAGTGATGCTTGACTTGAGCTTGCCCACAGCGCGCTCGGCCACAAGCGCCGGCAAGAGAAGTCCGGTGTAGTACGACGCCCGTTCCACCGTGAACTCGGCCGCTTCGAGCTTCGCCACGAGTTCCCCACGCGTGTAACGCCGGTAGTGATGCAGCACGACGTCGTGGTCTGACCAGAGCCACCTGAACGCCGGCATCGTGACGAGCAGGAGCCCGTCCGGCTTGAGCAGGCCCCCCGCTGCCCGCAGGCTTGCATTGTCGTCCTCCATGTGCTCGAGTACGTCGAGCATCGTCACGACATCAAACGGCTCCTGCACGGGTACGTCGTCCGGAAATCGGCCCTCGCGCACGTCTAGTCCGAGCTTTGTACGAGCAAACTGCACGGTATCAGCATCGACTTCAATGACCTGCACGTCTCCCCATAGCTCCAGCTCTTTTGGTATCAGTGAGCAGGCGCCCCCGATGTCCAAGAGACGAAGCCCGCCCGCCGGCGGGCCGTATCGCCTCAGCCAGTCAAGCACCAGCCGGCGTTTGGCGATACGCCAGAAGTGCGTCTGCTCGAGGGCAAAAAAGCGGTCGTACGCGCTGCGGTCCAAGGCGGCATCATAGCGCTGCCACCATCGGTGTCAAGATGGACGGGTTATGCCGCCCAAGGATGAGGCCGTCGGCGCAGGGCGATGAACAACAGCACCCCGACCAGCGCGTAGAACGCCCGGACCCCGAGGAAGAGCAGCGCCACGGCTGCGGCGGACGTTCCCGGAGTACCGAAGTGGCCCATCAGAATCACGAGGCTGTTCTCCCGCACACCAAGGCCTCCGACCGAGATGGGAAGCATCGCCGACAGGGCAACCAGCGGCACGCAGACCAGATAGCGCAGCAGCGGTGCAGGCGAACCGATGCCGGCGCCAAGCAGGTACCAGACGAGCGAGTGGACTAACCAGAGCAGCACGGAAAGGCCGAGCGTCTGCAGTATCAGCCGCGGTCGGGTGCGATACCGGCGGACTCCGTCTGCTACGCGGACGAGCCGCTGGCCGAGCCGCAGGAACCGCACGCGGGTAGCGAGTCTGGACAGAACGTCGTACACCGGCTCCACCATCAGTGTCAGCAGGAACAGCCCAACCATGGCCGACGCAGCGCCTGCAAGCGCGAGCAGTCCGGGCGAACCGGTGCGGGCCAGCAGCAGGAGCGAGGCAAAGTCGCAAATGATAAGCAGGCCTGCGACACCGAGTATCCGGTCTGAAAGCACGGTCGCCAGCGCGGCCTCGACCGCCCCGGCCTGCGTCGTATAACCGACGCGCAGCAGGTCGCCGCCTACCGAAGTCGGCAGTACGGTGCCGAGAGCGGGGCCGGCAACGTGGACACGAAGCACGAAATGATAGGGCAACGTCGAACCCTCCGAGCGCAACAGCAGCCACCACCGGAACCCGCCGATCGCCATCGGGATGGCCATTACCAGTGCCCCGCCAGCAGGAGTCCGAGCTTCGCCCCGCGGATGAGTTCGAGCGCCTGCCCAATGTCGGTCCGCCGCAGCAGGACGATGACCAAAGCGACGGCGGCGATCATACGCAGCGCCACTGTGAGAATCCTGGTCCACCGGCGAGTCGACGATGCCGTCTTCATCATCTGCAATGATGGCCGGCGGCAGGGGTCAGTCAAGTCGCATGGTCTCGATGCGCGGTGTTCCGGGGACCCTCTGAATAGGGCTCCGACGCGTGCCAAGGCAAGGACAGAAACGACGACCGCGACACGAATCCCCGCTGGGCCGGGGCCGGCGAGTATTCTTCTCCCCTGACCGTCACGGTCGGCCCACAGCTCACCGCCGATGGCTCGCGGCCTACGGCGTCGGTGGGGCGGCGTCGAAGACCTCGGTGCGGATTGCCGCGAGCACGGTGGGGTTCAGGCCGCGGGCGGCCCATTTGTCGAGCAGGACCTGGGCCCCAAGCGCAAAGCTCTCTCCCGAGATGCCCTGCTGCCGCGAAAGCTTGTAGAGCTGCCGCGCATAGTTGAGGTAAGGCACATACATGATGGTGTGCACACCTGCCGCGTTGAGCGTCTGGCGTGCCTTCGTTTCCATCTCGCACAGGCTTGCCACCGCCGCCTCGTAGTGCTTGAGCATATCCGGCCGCAGGTCATCGAGTGTCTCTTTCATCCTGCCGGTATCGGTCTTTATCTGCCAGGCCATCAGTCGCTGATTCGGATCGGACATTTGTCCTCCTTCTAGGTTTGCGGTCATTCCGGGCCTGCCGCGCTGTGCGGCCCTGACCCTTCATATAGTTATGTATCCGCCGGAGCACGATTTGCTCAAGAATCTTCGCCCTCCGGTCCGGCCGTGCCGCGCGGGCGCGGGCCTTCACTATGTTATACTCACCAAAACGCCCGATTTGTTGAAGAATCTTCATCTCACTTGGGGTCTTTCCCATAACTCGCTGTTTCACCGAACTTTAGCGAAATAGTCTATCTGCAAAGGGCCGAAAAAGACGCCCTGCGAACTACCCCGGGAACCGTCCCGGGAACGGTTCAGAAGGTGGTCCGGATGGCCATTCGCAGCGGCAGTCGAATCGCGGTTTCCAGGTGGACTGACGACTCGAAAACCACAGGGGCGGGCGTGGGGATTGTCGGCTCGAGTCTTGAGAGCACTTGCAGACCGACGTAGATGGAGACTCGGCCGCCGACGTGCATAGCGACCCGCAGAGGCACCATTGCGGCGGCTCTGACCGTGACTTCAGTCGCGGTTTACGACATGGTTTGCACCGCGATTCGTTGACTGACTTTGACGGCAGGCTAGAATCAGGCCGCGACAAGCCATGACTGAAGCACGACATCCGGAATCGCCCTCACCCCAACCCTCTCCCTCGAAGGGCGAGGCAGCAACGAAGATGGCTCCGAACATCGCGCTGGTGCGCGAGCGCCTGGCCGGAGCAAAGAACGTGATGGTCCTCACCGGCGCGGGCGTCTCGGCCGAGTCCGGCATTCCGACCTTCCGCGATGAGAAGGGGCTCTGGAAGGAACTCAACCCGCTCGACTATGCGACCCGTGAGGCGTTCAAGCGCGACCCGGCAAAGGTCTGGCAGTGGTACGATGAGCGCCGGGTGAAGGCAGCGCAGGCCCGTCCCAACCCGGCCCACAAGGCCCTTGCCGAAATGGTGCGACCGGGCCGGCGGGTGTTCATCGTGACCCAGAACGTCGACGACCTGCACGAGCAGGCCGGCTCGAAAGAAGTCGTGCACGTCCACGGCTCGCTCTGGCGCATCCGTTGCGAGCGCGACGGCACCGTGCTTGAGAACCGCGACGTGCCGCTGTCCGAGAACCCGCCGACCTGCATGTGCGGCGAAATCATGCGGCCCGACGTGGTCTGGTTCGGCGAGGAGCTACCGTGGCAGCCGGTCGAACGAATCCGCCACTACCTGCTCGATGGCGGCATTGACCTCTGTTTCGTGGTGGGCACCGAAGCGACATTCGGGTACATCGTGCAGTGGGCGCTGCAGGCCCGTGAGGCCGGGGCAATGGTCGTGGACATCAATCCGCGCGACACCGGGCTGGGTTCGCTGGTGGATGTGCACCTCCAGGGCAAGGCGGGAGAGGTGCTGCCGAGGCTCATCTGAGCAATCGAATTCAGAAGTCTGATATCAGATACCAGAAATCAGAGGCGGTGTCGCTTTGGCTTTTGCCTCTTGGCTTCTCCGCTTTGTGTCTTGGTGTCTTTGTGGTAGAATCCGGCTATGGATTCTGAGTTCCTGAAGCTCTGCCGGACGCGGAAGTCAGTGCGCCGATTCGCGGACCGACCGGTGGAGCGCGAGAAGATTGAGCTTTGCCTTGAGGCAGCCCGGCGCGCTCCGTCGGCCGACAACATGCAGCCGTGGCGGTTCATCGTGTTCGACGACCCGGAGAAGAAGGAGAGGCTGGCCGCTGCTGTGTTCCGTGGAATCTACGCCCTCTCAAAGCGGTTTGCGGCGGCACCCGTCATCGTCAGTCTGGTGATCAAGGAGAACCTGCTCGTCAACAAAGTCGCGGGCATGGTACAGGGCACGCAATGGCAACTGGTTGACGCGGGAATCGGCGGCGAGCACTTCGTGCTGGCTGCGGCCGAGCAGGGCCTGGGGACCTGCTGGACCGGTTGGTATGACGGACGGGCGTTGCTGAAGCACCTGGGCCTGCGTGGCAAGGGGTATCGCCCGGTTGCGCTCATCGCGCTCGGCTACCCGGCCGCAGACGTCTCCCCCAACGAGCGGCCGCGCAAGCCGCTCTCCGACATCGCATCCTGGAACGAGCCGCCGCACCGCTAGGCGCGAGCGACCGGTTCCCGGCATCCAGGATTCTACGTTCTAGCCTCTCGCTTCTGGCTTCCAGCCTCGTCTTGGCCTGGACTACCCCTGTCTAACAGTGCGTCCGGGTCCTGCTTCACTTCCGGGTTCCGGACTTCTGCATTCTGGTTTCTGCATTCTGACTTCGAGCTTCGTCCCTACCCGGTTGCTCGGCCTGCTTGACATGCCACTTGGTTCCGGCAAGACTTTGAGCGATGGGTGGCGTATCCCTTCAGCAAAAACTGCGCACCCGCACCGGTATGGTCCTGGTGCTGGCCGCAGTTGCCCTTTTCTCGGCCGCACTGTATCTGCCGGCCACGCGTTACAGCTTCGTCTGGG
>CAYOCZ010000149.1:0-7642 GCA_964402475.1 uncultured bacterium
TGCGGGGTTGCGGCCAGCTTGACACCGTTGCGACCACTTCTATAATCGCTCTGCGATGTCGAGTTTCCCCGAACCGGTTATCAGTGTCACCAGGCTGAGTAAGGTCTACCGTTCCGGGCTGCGGATGAAGCGTGTCCTGGCGTTGGATGACATCGGCCTGGAGGTCGAACGCGGCGAGATATTCGGATTCCTCGGTCCGAACGGCGCCGGCAAGACGACACTCATCAAGATTCTGATGGGACTGACAGAGCCCACGTCCGGCACAGCGCTTGTCTTCGGCCGCACGCCCCGCGATGCGGCGGCCAAGGCGAGGCTGGGATTCCTCCCGGAGTCGCCTTACTTCTACGACCACCTGACGGCCAGGGAGTTTCTGAGGTTGGCCGCCCGACTCTCCGCGGTCCCGAAGTCGGAGGCAGCGGGCCGCGTCACCGGGATGCTGCGTCTGCTGCGCATGGAACGCGCAGCCGACGTTCAGATGCGGGGATTCTCGCGCGGTATGCTGCAGCGGATGGGAATCGCCCAGGCGCTGGTCGCCGATCCCGAGCTCGTCGTGCTGGACGAGCCGATGGGCGGGCTTGACCCGATCGGGCGCAAGGAGTTCCGCGACATCATCGTTGACCTCCGCGAGCGGGGCAAAACCGTCTTTTTCTCCACGCACATTCTTTCCGACGTCGAGATGATCTGCGACCGCGTCGGCATCGTCATCGAGGGCCGCGTGGTCGAGGTAGGCCGTCTCAGCGAAATACTGACCGGCGATGTCGAGTCGATCGAAGTAACGGTCAAGGGTGTGACCGGCAAGACACGGAAGATACTCGAACGCGTTTCCCAGCATTCGATCAAGTCCGGGGACGAGCTGCTCCTGACGGTCAAGAACGAGGAAGAAGTGGACAAGATCATGGCCATCTGCCGGGAAGTCGGCGGCATCCGCGTGGTCGGGATCGTGCCGCGCCGCCGGACGCTGGAGGACTACTTCATGGAGCACGTCGCCAAGGCCGGGAGGAAGTCGTGATCGAACGGGTGTCCGGGGTGGCGCTGAACACGTTCCGCGAGTCCATACGAGACAAGGTCCTCGTCACCCTGATCATCTTCGCGGTGCTGGTCATGGGCAGCGCCCGGGTTATACAGCCCCTGGCGCTCGGCGAGGAGGCCAAGATTGTCAAGGACCTCGGCCTCTCCGCGATCACGCTGTTCTGCGTCCTGATATCGGTCCTGGTCGGGGGCCGCATCGTGTACAGGGAAGTCGAGAAACGTACCATCTACATCATGCTGGCCAAGCCGGTCCGGCGCTGGGAGTTCATACTCGGCAAGTACCTCGGGCTGATGGCGGTCCTGGTCGTAAGCCTGGTCGTGATGGTTGCGGCCTTCTATGCGATCCTGCTTGTCCTGGGCGTCGGAGCCCCATTGTACCTGTTGCTGGCAGTCCTGATGACGCTGTTCGAGCTAGCTATCCTGACGGCGGTTGCCGTGCTGTTCTCGACCTTCTCAACCCCGATCACCGGCGCGGTGTTTACGTTCGCCGTGTACTTCGTGGGCCACCTGACCCGGGACCTCAAGCTGCTGGCGGCGATGAGCCCGTCGGTGGTCGTCAAGGCCGTCAGCCAGTTTCTTTACTACGTGTTGCCCAATCTCTCCAACTTCAACATCCGGCCGGAGGTCGTCTACGGCGCAGTGCTGGACCCGTCGGCGCTGCTGCTTTCAGTCCTCTACGCCCTGGTCTACACGGCGACGATGCTCCTGATAGCCGTTGTGATTTTCAACCGGAAGGAGTTCTAGCGCCGGTGCTGACCGAGGTTACGCCCCGACCCCGCGCGTCCGGGCGCGCGGGTCCGCTTGCCGGTATCCTGCCCGTGGTTCTGATCGTATGGGGGTTCGTCGGCACCTACCTGCTTCAGCTCTCGCTGGACCGGGCCGGCGAGAACCGGATGCGAGAGAGGGCGATCGCAGAGATGGCGTACTTCCCGTCTGGCCGGTTCGTGCGGGGGGCCTCGATCGAGTATCAGAGCCTCGCCGCCGATTTCGTCTGGCTCAGGGGAATTCAGTACTACGGTCGCCATCTGATGTCCGACCGCAAGTACGAATGGCTGGGCCATGTGTTCGATATTCTCACGTCCCTCGACCCCGGGTTCATCGAAGCGTATCATTTCGGCGCGATTACCCTGGCCTGGGATGCAGGCAAGCCGCATGAAGCCGTCGACTTCCTTACCCGTGGTATGAAGGCGAACCCGATGAGCTGGCAGATTCCGTTCGACGCCGGCTTCATCTGCTATATGCTGCTGCGTGACTATGGCCGGGCGAGTACCTTCTTCGAGGTGGCATCGAAGATGCCCAATGCCTGGTTCATTCTCGACCGCTGGGCCGCGATCGCCAAAACCAAAGCCGGCGATTTCCAGACGGCTCGCGAGATGTGGCTTGATATCTTGAGGGAACCGAGAACCGAGCCCTCAAGGCGCTGGTCGTTCGCCAGCTCAAGAACCTCGACCTGTCCGAAGCAACCGACCGCCTCCAGAGGGCGGTCCATCGCTTCCAGCAGGACAGGCGGCGACTGCCGACCGATCTGCGCGAATTGACGACGGCCGGGTATGTCGACCGGATTCCGGAGGAGCCGTACGGCGGTCGTTTCTATCTGAAGGACGGCAAGGTCCTTACGACAACGCCGCCCAGCCAGCGGGAGTAGCGGCGGCTTAACTTGACAGACCGGCATTATTGCCCTATAACTGAAGCGAGGAGTAACTATGCGCGATTATGATAGAGGCTTTACCCTGGTAGAGCTGTTGGTTGTGATTCTGATTCTGGGCGTTATGATGGCAATGACGATTCCCAGAATTGCCGGTGTGCGTCAGCACGCCCGCGAGGCCGCCATGAAGATGAACCTCCACAACGTTCAGGTGGTGATCGAAACATTCCACACCGAGCAGGGCTACTACGCCGAGGATTTCTACGAAGATGGCTACGGCTATTGTTTCCCCGGCGGGAAATACGAGGAGCAGCTGGGCATACTGCCGACAAATCCCTGGACCGGCCAGGAGATGGATCCGGACGAGTTCAACCCTGAGGACTACGACAGAGAAACCCACTTGAGTGACAATACCGAAGGCGGACCGAACGACCAGTACGACTACCAATACGGTGAAATCGTCTACGGCATCTGGACACCGGATGGCGCAGAATACCCGACGGGATACGGACTGGTCGGAATCGGCCGGGGTGGGATGTCAATCCGGTCTTTCGACCAGGACGACGAAGCGGTCATCTTCCTGCTGCACAGTTAGGAGTAAACATGCCCCGGGTTTCATCCTTGACACCGCTGACGCGCGTTCCTATAATTCACGCAGTGAACAGCACTTCACGCGCCGAGCGCGGGTTCACGCTCGTCGAACTACTGGTGGTAATATCAGTACTGGGGATCATCCTCGCCTTCTTCGTTCCTACAATAGTCGGCCGCGTAACGACCAACGCGCGCCGGACCGCGACCATCCAGGAAATGAGAATTCTCCGTGATGCCATTGCCGGCAATCCCGACATCCATATGGGCGGCGAGATGGTGTTGACCGGGTTCAAGAACGACTACGGCCGTTGGCCGCGCAACCTGATCGAGCTCGTCACCAAAGACCCATTTGCCCATCCATACACGCAATTCAACTACGCCGGCAAGGAGATGATGGCGAACTGGGACCCTTACATCAAGAAGGGCTGGAATGGTCCCTATGTCCGGGAGGACGGCAACTTCCGCTACATGTCCGACGCGTGGGGCACGGACTACCGTTTCTTCGAAGAGGGCGGTGAGACGCTGGCGCTCTGGAGCGCGGGTCCGGACTATCTTTTCATCGGCGACCCGGGCGCCCAGGACCTCGACGACATCAAGGTGACGTTCTGATGGCTGCGACCACATGCGGTCGGGCTCGCGGCGTCACCCTGCTCGAGCTTCTGGTCGTGCTGATGATCCTGAGCATTATCCTCACCGCCGCGGTCAAAACCTGGGACGTGACCCTCGAGCGCGGCCGGGCCCAAACCACGGCCAGCAAACTGAGCCAGTTGGTGTATGTCATCGTCGGCGACCCCGACTACATTGTCGCCGGCCAGCGTGCGGATTTCGGATTCGTCGGCGACGAAGGGCGGTTGCCGAACAGTCTGCGGGAACTCATGATCCGTCCGACTCTCTCCGACAGCGTCTGGCGCGGGCCATACCTGCGCTCGACCTTCAATCAATCCGCTGACGGATACCGGATTGACGGCTGGGGCGACACGATAATCTACGGACGTGAGAGGTACGCCAGCAACGACAGCCTCTTCGTACGCAGCCTCGGCGGGCGCGGCTACGCGGACAGGGCCCGCTGGCAGACCTTGAACTTTCAGTACACCTATGACGACCTGGTGAACAACACGGTGGAAGGCCGGATGGTAGATGTTCGGGGTGACCCGGCACCGGCCGGACGCCCCGAGATCATCAACGGACTGCTTGTGAAGCTCTACAAACCCGACGACGGCAAGCTGGTTCCACGGGATCAGGCCGGCACGAAGGCCGCCAACTTCCAATTCCACGGCATTCCCCAGGGGACGCACCGGCTTGAGGCCATGTACATTAACTTGGCAATTCCCCCTGAGACAGTAATGACGACCCAGGATGTGCCGGTCTATCCCGGTATCGGGGCGCTTCACATCACGATGCGGCTCCCCGCCGACTGGGACGACCTGCCGTGACAAGGAAGTGTGACGTGAAAGGCAGACAGGGTTTCACCTTGATGGAACTGCTGGTGGTGCTGCTCATCATCGGCATTCTGAGCACGGTCGCGCTCCGGACGATTGATGCGACCCGGGACCGGTCGCTGTTCGACCAGACCACCAAAGAGATGAATCAACTGGTCGAGGCGATTACCGGCAACCCTGACCTGACCTACGACGGCCGGCGCGTGGATTTCGGGTACTTCGGAGACATGGAGAAGCTGCCGGACGACCCGAGAGACCTGGTGCGCAACTCCGGCGACCCCGCCTGGCACGGTCCCTACCTGCGCATCATGGTTGCCGGCGACACGGCCGGCTTCCTGCATGACGGATGGGGCAACAAATACAACTTCAACATGAGTTTGGGTGAGATTTGGAGCGGCGGCAACGGCAAGTTCCCGATGACCGTGAAGATCGTCGATGCGATGCCGCAGTTGATCCACAATACTATCACCGGCACCGTTACCGACGTCGACGGCAACCCGCCGGGCACGAGTGGCATGACCATCGTCGGAATCAGGCTGTACTACAACAATCCCGCGCTGCACGGGGACTACAAGCTGAAGCCGGTTGACCCGAGCGGGTACTATGAATTCTCACCCAATTCGTCCCTCGGGGTCGACACGGTGCCCATCGGCATACACAAAATGGTCGCATTCATCCCCAACGAGTCGCTTGTACGCTGGGTGACGGTATTGCCCCGTTCCAGGACAATTGTTGACTTCAAGTTCAGCCGGTCGTTCCGGGACAAGCTGCGGATGGTCGGCGCGCCGAAACTCACGCCTGATAGCTCAGGCTTCCTCATCAATGTCGTGAACGACCAGCCGGACGATGTCATCATCAGTTGGCTTTCGTTCTTCGGGACACCGGACTCTGCGTTCATGAGAGACTTCCGCATCAACGCGGACCATGCCGGATACCCGATAGCGGACGGGCTACCTGGCACCGGTCCCGGTGATACTGTCAATTTCGCCCCGGTGACGATCGCGCCGAACGGCTCTGAGTTGGTCGAGCTGAACTTCGCTCAATTCAAAGTTGAAGAAGTACCTAGTCCCCCCCCCGGCACAGAAGCCAACGTGCACGGCAAGACATTTCTGTTCCGCTTCAGTGACGGCTCGGAGATAACCGTCAACCCTTGAGGTTAGACATCATCATAAGGAGGAATATTGGCAACCGGTAGCATCTTCGGCAACCTATTCGGTGGCGGCGGCAAAGGCACGCTCTGCATAGATATCGGTTCCAATTCGGTGAAGTTCGTGAAGATGGAAGGCGGCCGCGTCACCGATTACGGCTTCAAGGAGATCGGCGAGGCGTTCGACGTTCCTTCCATCCTGCGCGAACTGGTGAAGGACTACAAACCCGGCGAGGTGTTCAGCTTCGTGTCGGGGCCGTCGGTGAGTCTGCGCCAGGCCCCGTTCCCGAAGATGAGCCGCCGCGAGCTCAAGGACGCAATCATGCTCCGGCTGGAGAAGTACTCGCCGTTCACCGTCGACGAGGCGATCCTAGACTTCAAGGCCCTCGGCCCGGTGCGCGAGGCCGGCGCGATCAAGGACAACGTGATGGTCGTGGCCGCGCGCAAGGACATCGTATCCGACCACATCTCGACCCTGCGCAAGGCCGGCCTCGAGCCGTCCGGCATCGGCGTCATCCCCTTCGCCCTGCAGGCGGCGGTGAGGAAGTACGGCCGGGTGCGGCCGGACGAGACCATCTGCATGCTCGACATCGGGGCTGAGTTCACCGACATGATCTTCATGAAAGGCGAGCGGCTTGACCCTGACCAGACGATCACGACCGCCGGCAACGCCGTCGCCGAAGCCATGGCTGTCGCCATCACCACCGAGGAAGGACAGTTGGCGCTCGACGCCTACGACGCCGAGAACATGAAGCGCAAGTACGGCCTGCCGTCGGAGGATTCTGCGGACCGGTTGCCATCCGGCATCATGGTGAAGCGGCTGGCGACGCTGCAACGGCCCGCCCTCGAACGGTTCGTGGCCGAGATCAACCGTTCAATCGACTACTACCGCCGTGAGTTCGGCGAGACGAAGATCGACCGGCTGCTGCTCTGCGGCGGCACCGCGGCGATGAAGGGCCTGCGCGAGTACATCCAGACCAGTCTCGGCGTCACCACCCAGTTGTTCGACCCGTTCAAGGAAGGCGGGCTCTACAAGAAGGGCACGGCGCCCGAGAACGAGGTCGGATACCGGCTGGTGACGGCGCTGGGCCTGGTCTACGACCACACGGCGGTCGACCTGCTGCCGGTCGAGATGAAGACCGGGAAGTTCATCGCCCGGGACATCCGGCTGGCGGTTGTCGGCGGGGTGTTGTGGGTGGGGATCCTCATCGTGATATATGCCTTGCTTGCCGGCTGGTCGCAGGCCTCGGCCATGCAGGCCAGCCGACTGAGGCGCGACCTGAAGGCGACGGAGGATGCGAACAAGGAGTACTTCGCGATCGAGGCCCAGATAAAAGAGGTGGAAGCCAAGCAGCGCAGCCTGACCGCGGTCGTCGGCGAGGAGATTATCTCGGTGCCGGTGCTGGCCGGAGTCACAAGGATGATACCGGACAACATCCAGCTCAACTCCCTGGCCCTGACCGGACAGCGGACAGTGAAGATGACGGGCGTGGTATCGGCCGATCCGTTCCTGCTCGACATCGACCTCTCCCAGTTCATGATTGACCTCGAACACAGCCCCGGATTTCAGCAGGTTCAGCTCGCGTCGAAGAACCGAAGTACGCTCCAGGGCGAAGCGGTCCTGGAGTTTGAAATCCAGTGCGTAACGGAGTGAACCATGGCATTACTTGAGAGACGGGTACTGATTATCGGTCTGGCGGTCTACCTGGTGCTGGGTGTCCTCGCGGTGTTCCTGTTGTACCAGCCAAGACTGAAGGCCCGGCAGCAGAACGCCGCCCAGGCCGCCCAGCT
>CAYOCZ010000150.1:0-6158 GCA_964402475.1 uncultured bacterium
CTGAAGCGACCATGAAGCCCACTCAAATCACCCACACGAAAGAGCGAAGAGCCCAGAAAGGGCGGTGCCGCTCTGGGCATGGTATCAATGGAATGGAGCGACCTGCAGGAGGCCCGACCTTCGATGCTGTGGTTACATGCCGAAAGACGAGAGCTGCGTGCGCATCGAGTTCGAAGTCAGCGACCGGCTCGCATTGCTCTCTGACTTTGAGCTGTGGCACTACGTGTTGAACTACTGGCACCTGCCGAAGTCGCTGAAGGACGATGAAGCCTTCGAGGCTGAGCTGTTGCGGCATGGGCTGTCGTGCTGCAAGACAAAGCCGCTGCCGGACAAGGCCTACCATACGAAGGTAGCATCGAGTTGGAGCCGCATCTTCGACCTCGACTGGGCCGGCCGGGCGAGGAGCATCGCAAACCCGAGGGCGGAGAAGTGCATTCAGGCTGCTCTGTGGAAATTGAGGTTGGAGCAGGTGAAGGACGTCAGGTTCTTCAGAGCAAGGTAGGAGTGGCTGGACGGACTCGAGTTGCCGGACGGGGAGGTGGTCCGGTTCCTCAGGCGAGGAGGAGACGCATGGGCTGCAGCTTGCGGGAGAAGGGGTTGAGGACCAGACCGAGATTCTCCAGCGTAACCACACCGAGAAGCGGCTGGTCGTCGTTCTCGCCGAGGATAACCGGCGTGTGGCCGTCGGCGTCGGCCAGGGCGATGTGAGCTTCGGAAACCTTGCGCTCAATGGTCGTGCCATCGGCCAGGGCGAAGAGCTCCGCGCGCTTGGGTTTCAGGCCGAGCCGCTTCCACACGTTCTCAGGCAGCAGCGTATATGATGCACCACTGTCGACCAGGAATCGGACCGTCGCTTTCTTGCCGGTCGGACCGGTGACAACAGCCTTGATGTAGGTAGTTCCCATGGTTACTCCTTAGTCCTTAGTCCTCAGTCCTTGGTTCTTAGTCCTTCGTACTCGTCAATCGGCAGAACCACGGAGACGCGATTCCCCTTCTCGTCGACGATGAGTCGTTTCTGATTGCAGCCATACACGCACATTCTATCAGCCTCTCGCCACCGGTCAAACCGGAAAGCGGGGCTGCGCCGCGGACCATTCTGGATTTCAGATTGTAGATTGACAGAGGAAAGGGGTCGAGGATTCGAGGATTGGCCGCAGCGGCCCCTGTCGGACAGTGCAGGAGTCCAGTGGCGGAAGGCGGAGAACGGTTTGCGGTATGCGGTGTACGGTTCACGGCATACGGTCTACGCTGTTGGCTCTTGCCCGTCGGCCGCTTGACACGTTAGACCCCGAGTCCTAGAATCCGGCGATGTACTCCCAGTCTCCCCACGAAGGAACGCGGCGTTGAAGACTCGCGGGGCTGCCGATTCCGAGCCGGCCGAACTGCTCACCAGCTATTTGGCAGACCGGAGACCGAAGACCGGAGACCGAAGACCCGGGACCGACGACCAAGGACCAAGGACCAAGGACGAGGGACCAGGGACTGACTGGACCGACGTCGTTGAGGTCGCGGTCAGCGAGCACGTCGCGCCGCTGCTCTTCAAGCGCCTCAAGGAGAGCGATGCGCAGGCTTCTGTCCCGGCCGATGCGTGGCAGCGGCTGCGCCGGGCCTATTTCAACAACGGCGACCGGAACACGCGCCTCTTTCGAGAGCTCACGACGGTGCTGCAACGCCTGCGCGGCGCCGGCATCCCGGTGATTGTGCTGAAGGGCGCATACCTTGCCGAGGCGGTCTACGGCGACGTCGCGCTCCGGCCGATGTGCGACAATGACCTCCTGGTTCCGAAAGCGGATTTGGCGAGAGCCGAGGCGGTACTGCTCGACATGGGCGGAGTTCATAAACAGCTCAAGGACACAGAGTCGCGCCGCCGGACAAAACATCACGCCCCGCCGGTCCTCATCCGCGACCTTGCCATTGAGCTTCACTGGACCATCGTCTCCCCAACCGGACCGGTCAGAGTAGACGCCGCCGGCCTCTGGGACCGGGCCCGCCCGGCTGCGGTTGCCGGTGTCGAGGTGCTTTCGCTATCCCCGGAAGACCTGCTGCTGCACCTGTGCCTGCACTTCAGCTACAAAGATGGTTGCGTGGGGCTGCGCTCGTTGTGTGACGTTGCCGAGACCATTCACCGCTTCCGCGGCGAGGTAGACCCCGAAGTCCGACATGGAACCATAGAGTTCACAGAGAATTGGAGGGTGCGGAACGAACCCCGGCCTTCACCCATCTCTGTGTTCTCCGCGGCCTCTGTGGTTGATCCTGTCTCGGTTCCTGGTATAGACTGGCAGCAGGTCGCGGAACGCGCCCGCGAGTGGGGCGCGACGAGATACGCGGGCCTAGCCCTCAATCTGGCCGGAAGCATGTTGGGCGCGGCAGTGCCTGCCGAAGTGCTTGAGCGCCTGGTTCCCGGGGGCATCGACCCGCGCGTACTCGCAGCGGCGAGAGAGGCCGTTCTTACGCAGACCGGCCGCCACCACTGGGAGTCGCTTTTCAGTGCGCAGGGCGCGCGGTCCCCGGGAGAGAAGACGACGTTCTTGAAGGAGAGAGTCTTTCTCTCTCGTGACGAGATGGCCGCGAAGTACCCCGCATCACGAGGCTCAAGGTTTTTCTACCTCTATTACGCGCTGCGGCTCAGGGACGGCCTCCGCGCTTACACGTCCCACGCCCTGCGGCGAGCCCGGTTGATGATGCAGAAGCGCAGACGCGAGCGGTACGCCGCGCTCTACGACTGGCTGACGCGGCAGTAGAGGCTAAGGTAAAGGTTGAGGTTGAGGTTAAGATGAAGGCAGAGGTTAAGGCTAAGGTTGAGGTTAGGATGAAGGCAGAGGCAAAGGTGAAGGCGGAGGCTAAGGTCTAGGTTGAGGTTGAGGGCGGATAGTCCTTAGTCCTTGGCCCCGAGTCCACGCAAGGTAGAGGTGAAGGTAGAGGCTAAGGTCGAGGCAGATCAGGTGACGGAAGACGGAGGACGGTAGACGGGCCGGACCGGTCTTCGGTCCCCGGTCTTCGGTCTTCGTTCCTGGTTCTTGGTCCCTAGTCGTTGGTTGGAGAGGAATCTGTCCAGAAGCCGGCGCTCTCGCGGGAGAGCCGCTCTTTGAGCGGTCGCCACCAGTCGGGGTGCTCGCGATACCAATCCACGGTCCGGCTCAGTCCGTCCTCGAACCTGGTCTCGGGCCGCCAGCCGAGTTCGCGCTGTATCTTCGCGTTGTCGAGCGCGTAGCGGAAGTCGTGACCCGGCCGGTCGGGGACGAAGGAAAGGAAGGTTGAGGTTGAGGGAGAAGAGGCTGAGGTTGAGGTTGAGACAGGAACGGACACCCCGGACTCTACCTTTGCCTTTGCCTTTACCTGTGCCGTCAATCCCATCATGCCGACCACCAGCTTCGCCACCTCGATGTTGCGCCGCTCCGACTCGCCGCCGATGTTGTAGGCCTGGCCCGGCCGGCCTTTGTCGAGCACGAGCTCGATTGCCCGGCAGCAGTCTTCAACGTACAGCCAGTCCCGGACATTCTCGCCCCGGCCGTAGACCGGGACCTTCCGGCCCTCGATGAGGTTCGTCACCATCACCGGTATGAACTTCTCCGGGAACTGGTATGGGCCGTAGTTATTTGAGGGCCGGACGACAATCACCGGCAGACGGTGGGTTTCCCAGTATGCCTGGGCCAGCAGGTCGCCCGCCGCCTTGGACGCGGCGTAGGGCGAGCGCGGCTGCAGGGGCGTCGCCTCGGTGAACCTGCCCTCCTCGCCCAGCGCTCCATAGACCTCGTCGGTCGAGACGTGGACGAACCGCCTGACCCCGGCCTGACGCGCGGCGTCGAGCAGTACCTGGGTGCCGAGCACATTGGTGCTGATGAACGGCGCGGCGTCGGCGATTGAGCGGTCTACATGGCTCTCCGCGGCGAAGTGGACCACCGCTTCGACTCCGGACATCGCTTCTTTCACCGCTGCCGGGTCTTCGATGCGACCGTGAATGAACCGATACCTGGCATTGCCCTCGAACTCCTGCAGGTTCGCCTTGTTGCCCGCATACGTCAGCGCATCGAAGTTCACCACTGTATCCTCAGTCCCCGAGAGTCGGCGCCGGATGAAGTTGGAGCCGATGAACCCCGCTCCTCCAGTCACAAGAAGCCTCATAGGATCATCCACAGATTGCAGAGATTCACACAGATTGGGGACCGGGGTTTCATCCGCAGATTTCGCAGATTCCGCAGATTGCACATGTTAAGGGACCGGAGTTCGATCCGCAGATTCCGCAGATTGCACACGTTGAGGGTTAGGAGTTTCATCCGCAGATTTCGCAGATTCCGCAGATTGCACACGTTAAGGGACCGGAGTTCGATCCGCAGATTCCGCAGATTGCACACGTTGAGGGTTAGGAGTTTCATCCGCAGATTTCGCAGATTGGGTCAGGACGAGACGCCGATACTCCAGAGCTTTGGCTCCGAAGTTCAGCAGAAGACCGGTCGCGAGGCTACTGGCTTTCATGTAGTTGAGGACTTGCGCTTCCTCGATACCGCCTAGCTTCGCCAGCGCTTTCAACTCGACGATCAATGACCCGTAGCAGACGAAATCGGGCCTGTACCTTGTAACGAGCTGCTTTCCCTTGTAGAACACCGGCAGTTCCACCTCGCGCTGATACGGCAGTCGGCGTATGTCGAACTCCATTGCCAGCGCTTCCTGGTAGACGGGTTCGAGAAACCCGCAGCCAAGTTGACGATGGACTTCCATCGCAGCACCGATGACGGCGTAGGTCCGCGGATCCCGGCTTGCGTCTAGCTCAGAGTGCATCATCCCAGGTTATCTCTTATCTGCGTAATCTGCGTAATCTGTGGATGGCTATCCGCCTCTGCCTTTGCCTCTACCTTGAAGCGGCTTTCAGTTTCTTCCTCATAGCGGATTTCGTCCACCGGTTCCTTCCGGCCCGGCCCCTTGTAGAGCCGGTTGGGCAAGTTGAACACCCAGCCCTCGACCTTGCCGACATTCCGGTAGGCATGAACCACACCCAGCGGGACGATGAGCGTCGCCGGCCGGCTCGCGCCGAGCACGAACGTCTCGCGCCGGCCGAACGTCGGCGAACCCGACCGGTTATCCCAGAGCGTCACCTCGAAATCCGACGGCCCGGTGAATGCGAAGAAATCGGTCTGCTCGCGGTGCTCGTGCGGCCCGCGCGTCACGCCGGGCTTGGACATGGACAGGTAGCCCATCACCGGCTGCGCCTCGCTCATGCCGGCCTGCTCGAGTACGTCAGCGCGGAACAACTCCGTCAGCCACCCGCGCGAGTCGGCCGCCGGGACGAGGGGTTGGAGCAAGACGCCGGGAAGAGAAGAGGCTAAGGTTGAGGTTAGGGTTGAGGAGGAGTTGGCCTCTTTCATCTCGGCCTTCACCTTGGCCTTAACCTTGACCTTGACCTCAGCCTTGACCTTTCCCTTTCGGCTCAACCTCATCCTCAACCTTGACCTTTCCTCTGCGGACCAGTGTCGACGCGCGGTGTAGTGACTCGAACGTCCCGGCATCGGTCCACCAGCCCTTTAGTACGTCGAAGGACATCGTCCCCTGCCGGATGTAGGCGTTGTTAACATCGGTAATCTCGAGCTCGCCCCGGGCCGACGGCTTGCAGGTCTTGATAACCTCAAAGACCTTGGCGTCGTACATATAGATGCCGGTGACGGCGAGGTTCGTCTTCGGGCGGGCCGGCTTCTCTTCGATGCCCACTACCCGGTTGCCGCTCAGTTCGGCCACGCCGAAGCGGTTCGGGTCATCGACTTCTTTGAGCAGTATCCTGGCACCCTCGGGCTGGGCCATGTATGACTTCACAAAGGGCGTGATGTCGTCTTCAAAGATGTTGTCGCCCAGAATCACCACCATCCGGTCGCCCTCGGCGAAGTCACGTGCCAACCCGAGGGCCTCGGCAATGCCGCCTTCGCCTTCCTGGTACACGTAGTGCAGGTGCTCCAGCCCGAAGTCCTTGCCGTTCCGCAGCAGGTACAGGAAATGGCCGGCGCTGGTGCCCCCGGTCACAATCATGATGTCTTTGATGCCGGCCTGCATCAGCTTCTGAATCGGGTAGTAGATCATCGGCTGGTCGTAGACCGGCAGGAGATGCTTGTTGGTGATACGGGTCAGCGGAAGCATCCGCGTCCCCAACCCCCCGGCCAAGACAATGCCTTTCA
>CAYOCZ010000150.1:6258-7641 GCA_964402475.1 uncultured bacterium
CCTGCTCCCACTGCCAGGCCGTCTTCATCATCTCCTCAATCCCGCGTTCCGGGCGCCAGCCGAGCACCGCCTCGGCCTTGCGGTTGTCGGAAAAGACCGCGGAGGCGTCGCCTGCCCGCCGAGGCCCGATGCGGCAGTTCAGTTTCCGGCCGGTCGCCCGTTCGAAGGCTTTGATTGCTTCCAGCACCGTAGTCCCCGTCCCTGAACCAAGATTGAAGGTCTGGACGGTAGACGGTGGACGGTGGACGGTAGACTTGCGCAGGTAGTTGATTGCCAGGACATGCGCGCGGGCGATATCGGAAACATGGATGTAGTCGCGGATGCAGGTGCCGTCGCGCGTGTCATAGTCGTTCCCGTGGACAACCAACTCAGGCAGCCTGCCGAGGGCTGTCCGGGTAATCCGAGGAACGAGGTTGTCGGGTTGGCTTCGCCCCTGTGAGGACAGTGCGCTGTACGGCACCTCGCCTATCTCTCCTGACGGATGAGCGCCAACCGGGTTGAAGTAGCGGAGCGAGACGAAACCAGCCTGACTGACTCTTGCGAAGTCCCTGATGATCTGCTCGCCCATCTGCTTGGTACGGGCATACGGACATTCGGGCTCGCCGAAAGGAGTGTCTTCGGTAACCGGCAGTTCCTTTGAGTTGCCGTAGACCGCGCACGAGGAGGAGAAGATGAAACCGGGGATGCCGCATTCGTCCGTGCTCTGAAGCACGTTGAGCAGGGAGTTGATGTTGTTGTCATAGTAAAGCAGGGGTTTTGCCACCGATTCGGGCACGGTCTTGTAGGCGGCGAAGTGGATGACGGCGATTGCGTCGCGGTTCTCTGAGAAACAGACGTCGGTCAGCGGTGCATTGCGCAGGTCAACTCGGTAGTTCCTGACCCGCTTTCCGGTGACCTTCTCGACGCCGTCGAGGATGCTTTCGCTTGAGCGCGAGTTGTCGTCAATGGAGATGGGCTCGTGGCCGGCGGCTATCAGTTCGACGAGCGTGTGGCTGCCGATATAGCCGCAGCCACCGGTAACGAGCACTCTGGCCATTTAGCGTATGTTAGCGGGAGAACGAACAGAATCAAGGTTTTATGAAGACCCCGAATCCGCTGTTGCACCACGGAGACAACAGAGAATTGGAGCGTACGCAGCGAATCCCGGCCTTCACCCGGCTCTGTGCTCTCCGCGGCCGCTGTGGTTGGTTCCATCCCGGATCTTGGGGCACGTCTGCTGCTTGACAAGGGGCGGAGGACCGATAAAATGCGGTACTTCATGTATGACTGAGGAAAGGAGCCAGCCGCACGAAACTGGGAGGTTGGGAACCCCAGGGTGGCTCTATTCGCTGCTCAAGCCGACCAACTGGAAGCGCACACTGTTCTACCTCACCGCCGATGCGG
>CAYOCZ010000151.1:0-7633 GCA_964402475.1 uncultured bacterium
CCTCCACCCCTGCCCGACACGGGGCGGCCGCAAGGCCGCCCCTGTCGTTTCAGACCAAGCAAGAAAATTCCGCCAATTCCGCAGATTGCGAGGATTCCTTTGTGTTAGAATCCCTACAATCTCGAATCTGAAATGGCTGGGCACGACTGGAAGCGCCCGGATTCTCCGGAGTTGACTGACGGCCAAGGGAAGCTAAACTGGCGTTTATGACAGCCCACATCCCGAGGTACTGCTGCGACGCGACGGTTTCCTGGGCAGTCGTGCCCGTCGCGTTCGGCGTCGCCATTACGGGTATGACCCTCTTCATCCGTATGCTCAGCTACACCCGGCGGTAGGCGGGGATGGCCAGAACGAGGCCGGACGTGGTGCGGCGTCGCCGGGGCAGCATGACGGAGTATCTCGGCAGGCTTTTCGCATCAAAGCCTGCAATCAGGCAGCCGTTCGAACTCGGCTTTGCCGCGATGAATGCTTGCCGGTGGGATCAGGCAATCGAGCACTTCCAGAAAGCGGCGAAGGAGACGAAGGGGGTGAGGCTTGTCGCGCTCCTCAACCTGATTGGGGTCTGCTACTACACTCTGGGCCGTCCCGGCGATGCGCTCGGGCAGTTCGAGGAATCGGCCCGGCTGGCAGAGAGGTTCGGGGACAAGCGGGGCAAAGCCCGGGCACTCGGCAACCTCGGGCTCATATGCCGCGATAACGGGGAACTCGATCGCGCGCTCGACTACCTTGAGGAAGCGCTGGCGATAGCCCGTGCAATCGGGGACCAATCGGCCGTGGCGGTTCACCTCGGCTACGCCGGGAACGTCCTCCACGACAAGGGCGACCTCGGCCGGGCGCTCGAGTACTACGAGGAAGCGCTGGCGCTATCGCGAGAGATCGGGGACCATTGGGGCGTAGCGACGCACCTGGGCAACATCGGGAGCATCTACCACGACAAGGGCGATCTCGACAAGGCGCTCCAGCGCCATGAAGAGGCGCTCGCGATATCGCGCGACTCCGGAGACCTGTGGGGGGTGGCGAGCAACCTGGGCAACATCGGTAGCATCTACCGCGACAAGGGCAGACTCGACGAGGCGCTCAAGTACGACAACGGAGCGCTGGCGGTCGCCCGCGAACTTGGGCACCGGCTCGGCGTGGCGACCGACCTGGGCAACATCGGGCTCATTCTGACTGACCGGAGCGAGCACGAGAAGGCCGTGCCGAAACTGGCGGAAGCCCTGACCATCCTGCTTCCTGCCGGGGTGGCGGACGGGCCCCGGCAGACGCTGACCGGGCTGGCCGGGTGTGAGGACAAGCTGGGTCGGAAGCGGCTGGTTGAACTGCTGGAGGACGCTGGAAGGGATGACGCAGTCATCGCCGACCTGCTCGAGCGGATCGACCAGATGCGCCAGAGACGGCCGGAGTGAAGTAGCGGCACGCCGGTCCTACTCCTGACAGCCGGCTGATGGCCGGCTTTCTCTCTTTGGTCAGGACGTCAAGGCGGCGGGGCGCGCCCACAAGGCGCGGCTAAGTGCTCTCTGCCGGCTGACCAACTCCGCCGTCACGAGGCGGCGACGTGCCGCGGGTCGTCGGCTTTCAGGCATCACACCGACGTCCGCTCGTTCCGTCGTCCCGCGCCAGGGTCCGGCTACGCTTTGTCTATGTGATGGTGCGCACTGCGAGGTAGATGAAGTAGGAGCCCGCGACAATCGACGCGACCCGAGCAGCGAACCGCACCGCGGCGAACCGGCCCGCCAGCCCGGCGAAGAAGAGCGGCAGCAGGTATACGGTGGTTGCGAGGAAGAAGACGAAGAAGAATAGCAGGCCGCGCAGAGCCCCGCCGATGTCGAGGACCGTTGTCACCGCCAGGAGAAACGGCGGGCAGATGTTGATGCCGGCGAGGAACCCGAGCGCCGCCAAGTACCAGTCCGACTGGAACCTCGGGGTCAGAACCCGGCAGAACCCGATGTGAGGCATTGAGCGGACGACACCGTAACCGATCATCCCGAGTCCGAGCAGACCGTAGACGACCGGCAGCAGCCACGTTCTCACCGGCCCGAGCCGGAGTAGCGCGCCGCCCAGCGCGCCGAACGTGATGCCGAACAGCAGGTAGGCGAGCAGGCGTCCGGCAAGGAAAATCACGACCCGGCGTGCCGACCGCTTCGTGCCGCCGCCTTCGGCAAGGATCACCGGTGCCAACAACGGCAGGCAGAACCCGGCGCAGAACAGCCCGGTCGAGAGCCCGAGTGCGAGCGCCCTACCGACCAGTGCGAGTGCCGTCACCGAACAGCTCCCTGAACCTCTGCCGTCCTTCCTCGGTCAGCCGCTCCGGCTCCCATTCCGCGTTCGGCTCGAGCCTGACCTGAATCCGCCGGGCTCCGCCCAGGCGCCGGACCTCAGTCACGACCTGTCGGCCGATGACGGTGGAATAGGGACACTCCGGCGTCGTCAACAGCAGCACGACGCGCACGTTGCCGGTTTGGTCAACGCTCAGGCTGTCGACAAGGCCCATGTCGACCACGCTCAGATCGAGTTCCGGATCCATGACCCGTCGCAGCGCCGCGACGACTGCCGTGGACTCGGGCGCGGGCGCACCAGCGGCAGGTGCGGCCGAGTCCGCAAAGAGCCATTTCATACCAAGATTCGGTCCCACTCCGCGTCCACGCCGGAACAGGGCCGGTAGGTTCATCACCAGCACACCGAGCGCCAGCATGACGGCGGTAGCCACGATGCGGGCCGTGAGCCGCCGGGCAATACTCACCGCCCGATTCTACATCCCCGGTCTGAGGTGTCCAGAAAGCCGGGCTTTACATCGACTGCAGGCAGGGTATCATCGACCTACGCTAGCACCAAACGCACCAAGGAGGCATCAATGTTCAGAAACGCACTGTTGATGGCGATGTTTGCGGCCCTGGTCGTGGGCGTCGTCGTCTGCGGCGGCGAGCAACCTGCGCCGCCGGCCGCCGAGAAGCCCGCCCAGCCGGCGGAGGCGGCGATGACGGACGAGCAGAAGGCGGAGTTCGTCGCCGCCAACTGCATCTGCGCTACCTGCCCTTCGTTCCTGAAGGAAGAATGCGCGAAGGCGGGCGAAAAGGGCGCCTACTGCCTCGCCGGCAAGAGCACTGTCATAATCAAAGAGAACGGCTGCGTCTGTCCCCAGTGCCCGGTCACGGCCAAGATGGGCCTGAAGTGGGGCTACTACTGCACGCGCGGCTCCGCAAAAGAGATGATGGCGCTGGAGACGGAGGGCGGCGGCAAGTAGTCGCAGTCTGAGTCAATCGTGACGAGGCGGCCTCCGGGCCGCCTCAGCGTTCAAGCGTGCCGGTCGGGTTCACGGCGAGACGGGAATTCCCGGGATATCCTACTTGGCTTCAGTGGCGTCACGGGCGTTTGGCCTTCGGATTCCTTCGCCGGATTGGCAGGCATTGGTTCGGGTGAGTCGAGCGGGCAGACGTGTCAAATGCACGACAGCGCAACCGGGTCACCGTCCCGGGATTCTCCCAAGTGTTGACAGGGCAGGACTGCGGGCTATAACTATGCAGAACAGATAGGAGACGACATGGCATTGCTCTCGCTGCTGCTGCTGATTGCTTCACCGCCGGTCGATTCACCGCCGGGCTGGACCCCGGATACACTCCTGAGTCTCAACGACGTACAGGAGTCGCGCGACCCGGCGCTCGCGATCGACAATCTCGGCCGGCTGCATGCGGTGTGGAAAGACAATCGCCGACTGGGCGGGCATGACGAGATCCACTACCGGTGCAAGGACTCGACTGGCTGGAGCGAGCTGTTCTCGGTCGGCAATCTGGATACGGTTCACAACACGCCCGACATCGCGGCCGGTGCGGACAACAGCGCCCACGTGGTGTTCATGCGTCGATGGGGCGGGCCCTTCACCTATTTCGACGTCGGCTACCGGAGGCGCGACGGCGCGACCGGGAACTGGGACCCGGAAGAGCGATTGACAACCCAGGATTCGCTCGGGTATTCGGGCCGGCCCCAGGCCCTCGTTGCCGGCGACACGGTGTTCGCGTTCTGGCTCAGGGAGCGTGAAGTTCCGCCCGCAATCGTCTACTGCTACAACAACGGTTCGGGCTGGACCGAGCCAGTTGTCGCCACCGGGGCCGCGGCAGTACCGACCGGCTACTATGACATCCATGCGACCGATGACGGCTGGGTGCACGTTTTGTGGCAGGACTCGCGGAGCGATACCCAGCAGCTCTGGCACCGGTTCCACAACGGTGACTCCTGGTCAACTCCCGAGCGGGTCACCTTCCACGGGTACGAGTCCATCCAGCCGGACATGGACTCCGACTCCGGCGGCAACATCCATCTGGTGTACACCGGCGGGGGACCGGAGCTGCGGATTCACTATCGGATCTGGGACCGGGCCACGATGACATGGGGACCGGTGACCCACTTCTATTCCTGGGCCGGGGCGCCCAGGCCGATGGTCGGGGTCAACAAGCTGACGGGCGAACGGCACCTGACCCATGTCGGGAACCAGGACATCTGGGCATTGACCTACCGGCGCTATGACCCGGGCTCCGGACAATGGACCGACTCGACGATGCTGACTTGGTACGACGTGGCGACCGGGCCGGCAAAGCCGATGCTGGACAGTGACGGGTACGTGCACCTCTTGTTCTGGGACCAGCGGTTCGGGTCACAGGAGGAGGTCTTCTACAAGACCAACCGGGTCGAGACCGGTTTGCTTGAGCAAGTAGCCGGGCCGGCACGCGCCCGGCCGTTGGTTGTGCCGACCGTGGCGTCCGCGGTTCTTCGTCTGCTGGGAGAAAGCAGTGCCTGGATGGTGGATGCAGCCGGCAGGCAAGTGCTCCTGCTCAAGCCTGGCCCCAATGACGTCAGCCGTCTGGCCGAAGGCGTCTACTTCGTGCGCCCGGCTCAGGACCAACCGGCACACAAGCTCGTTGTCCGGCGCTAGGCCGCAGGCCTGCCGGGTCTTGCCTCGCCGGAGCCATCGGACTCAGCTGATTTGGAATCTACAATCTGAAATGCCTGTCGGTGGGCGGGCGCGGCAAGCGGGCGGGCGGAATGGGGTGTGTCTCCAGAACCGGACGCTTCTGTGAGGTCACCTAGATACGCCTCCGGCCGGAGAATGGGGGAAGTATCCTTGGTACTCCCGCTACCGGCTGCGCTATGGGCACGGGTGGGAAAGTAGGTCGGCGTTTGTGAATCCGCCGCGGGCTCGCGATTGTGATCGGCGCCAAGACCATTGTTCTCTGCCTACAGCGGTAGGTCCCTCTTGGAGAAGACGAGCACCCCGCCGCCAAGCCCGGCGGCGGCGATGAGCGCCAACAGCCCGTTGTTCAGCCACAGATTTACCTCCCCATTGACGATGGCCCGAGACTTGAGCAGGTAGTAGATCGAGAAACGGTCGATGATCCCATAGACCCCTTCCCCGTGCCCGATACGGGCGATCACACTGATGACGAAGAACCCGACGAGGACGGCCGCACTGACGCCGATCGCCGTCTTGGTTTCGTTGAAGGTGCACGAGAAGAAGAAGACGATCGCACCCAGCGCGATGGAGAGCAGGAGCACCGTGAAATTGAGCTTCACAAACGCCCCGAACTCCAGCAGCCCCGGGTGAACGGCCGCGCAGAATGCCGTGGCGACTGATGTGAGGACCACCGCCATCACAGTGAGGCTCACCACCAGATAGACGGCCTGGGTCCCGACAACCTTGCTGCGGCTGTTGGGCGTGGACAGAAGGTACGACATCGCCCCGCGGTCCACAAAGGAAACCACGAGCCGGATCGGCAGTATCACCACGTGCAGGGTCAGGAAGAGCTGGACGAGAAAGCCATAGAAGTAGTCCGCCGCGAAATCCGTAAGCGACGTCGGGACTGCGTCCATCCCCACCGCCGCGGACAGCCCGGGGGGTAGCGCCTCGACGGAAGCTTGGATGAACTGCATATTCCCTTCGTCGTACATGCCGAGAATGAGCAGGAGATAGCCGATGCTGACTGCGGTGAAGATCAGCAAGAGCCACCAGTTGGCGCGAATGGAGGACCGCAGCAACGCGATGTTCATGAGGTCCGCTCCTCGCCGTAGTACTGCATGAACACCTGCTCGAGGCTCATGGGTCGGGATTCCAGGTCGATGATCTCATACGCAGCCAAGGCCTTCACCAGGGGATCGGCGGACCCCTGCAGGAACACCTCCACCCGCGCGCCGAGTCTTGCCTCCAGTTCGAACCCACTGGCCGCCAGAGCCTCGACATCTTTGGGAGATGCGAAGGTCACAATGAACGCGCGCCGCTGCTCGCGTTTCAGGGCGCCCACGTCTCTGACGTCTACCAGCACACCGTCGCGGATGATCCCCGCCCGGTCGCAAGTCCGATCGATCTCCTCGAAGCTGTGCGAACTCATCAAGATAGTCTTCCCGCGCTTCTTCTCCTCTGCGACAAACTCGTTGAACACGTTTCGCATGAGGGGGTCCAAGCCGGCGGACGGTTCGTCGAAGACCATCACCAAGGGGTCGTGCATGCAGGCAGTGACGATCCCGAGCTTCTGCTTCATGCCCTTGGACATCTTCTTGATGCGCCCGGTGGCGTCCAACTCAAACCGGTCGAGCAGATCGTGCATCCGTTTCCTGTTCGTGGTGCCCCGCATGTCGGCGACCAGGGCCAGGAACCCGATTCCCGTCATCCCGCCGATGAACGCGATCTCGCCCGGGATGTATCCCAGCCGTTTCTGAATCCGGGCAGGCTCCGCCCAGCAATCCAGGCCATCGATTGTGCAGGATCCCGAGTTCGGCCGCAGGAATCCCAGCAGGTTGCGGATGGTCGTGGTCTTCCCGGCGCCGTTGGGTCCGAGGTAGCCGAACACCTCTCCTCTCGGGATGAAGAAATCAAGGTCCCGGACGCCCCTTCCATTGGGATACAGCTTGGTCAGGCGCTTGACTGCGATCACGACTTCGCTCCGATCCCAGCCCCAACGCAGGGCACCGGCCCGGCTGCGATCGCACCAGTCGGCTCCGGGACCTTTCGGCGGCATCTCATCGCGGAGATGGTAGTCCTGTGGGACGGGATGTCAAGGCGGCGGGACGCGCCGCAGGCGCGTGGGCGGGGGAGACGCCGTCCTCAATCTGCAATCTGCAATCTACAATCTGAAATGCCCTGGGCGGGCGGAAATGGGTAGCGTTCCCAATCCCAAGACGGCGTCGGCTAGTGCCGGCGGTGGCGCCGTCGCGCAGGCATGCTGTGGTACGGGCAGACCTTCCACCGGCCGCCGGCCCCGACCGGGCAGGCGAACGCGGGCACCAGCTTGAACCCCTTTACCTGCAGGGCCTCGCGGTACTCCTCGTGCCTCGGGTCGGTGGGCAACAGGAGCACGCACGCGTCGGCCCGGTTGATCGATAGTCCGGCTTTGAGCTGGTCCGAAAGGGGCATGTGCGGTCGGAAATTCTCACAAACCATAGTACGATCCTCCAATGGTTGGCGGGTTATCGGGGCTGCGGGGAACGCGAGCCACCTGCGGTCCTTTGGCCGATGTCAGTCCCGGCCCTCCTGCGTTCCGTCCTACCGAGTCTAGATCAGGACGTCAGGGAGTCAAGCGATTGGCGGCTGGCGAATGGTGACCAGGGCAGGGCGAGGAGAGGGATGAAGCTCAGCCCACTGCGAACTGCA
>CAYOCZ010000152.1:0-7630 GCA_964402475.1 uncultured bacterium
TGTGGGCTCGGAGAGATGTATAAGAGACAGCTCCATGGGGAGGCAAGGCGGGGACAGTCCCTGGGAGTCGCACCGGGCCCTGCGAAGGTACAGTCCCCGTTTTGCCTCGACTCGGCGCGGGACAGTCCCCGTTTTCGGGGACAATGCCTACTCTTCGTCGACACGGCCGAAGCGGCGCTGTCGTTGGGCATAGTCATCGATTGCGGCGAGCAGTTGGGTCTTGCGGAAGTCCGGCCAGAGTGTCTCGGTGAAGTAGAGCTCCGTGTAGGCGGACTGCCAGAGCAGGTAGTTAGAAGTCCTCCGGTCGCCGCCGGTGCGGATGAGCAGGTCCGGGTCAGGCAGGGACGGGTCGTAGAGCAGGGCGCCGAACTCGGCCTCGGTCTGCGGAGCTTTGCCGGCCTCGACCGCGCGGCGGCAGGCGTCGAGAATCTCGGTACGGCCGCCGTAGCTAAGGGCGAGGCAAAGGGTCAGGCCGCTGTTCTTCGCGGTGTCGGCGATGAGGCGGGACAAGGTGTCCTGCAGGTTCTGGGGCAGGTCGGAGATGCGGCCGATGGCCCGGACCCGGATGTTGTTCTTGATGAGGCCCGGGCGCTCGTCGTCCATCGTCTTGGCCATCAGCTTCATCAGCAGTTCGACCTCGTGCTTGGGCCGAAACCAGTTCTCGGTGGAGAAGGTGTAGGCGGTCAGGTATTTGACGGCGGCGTCATCGAGAGTCTCCACTGCCTCGTGCAGAGACTTGACCCCTTCCTGGTGGCCGATGGCGCGGGGCAGGCCCTTTTGCTTGGCCCAGCGGCCGTTACCGTCCATGATGACGGCGACGTGGCGGGGAATCCTGCGGGATTCAGGCATCAGCGTCGGTTGAGAGAGATCCCTCGACTCCTTTCAGTCACTCGTGATGACCGGCTGCCTGCACGAGCCGGCCGCCGGTCACTTCTCCATTATTTCGGCTTCCTTGTGCTTCAGGAGCTCGTCGAGCTTCCCAACGAACTCGTCGGTTATCTCCTGAACCTTCTTGGTGCCGGTCTTGGAGTCGTCCTCGGTAGTCTTTTTCTCTTTTTCGAGCTTCTTGACGGCGTCGTTGGCTTCGCGGCGGAGGTTGCGGACCGCGATGCGGGAATCCTCGGTCAGCTTGGCGCAGAGCTTGACCAGTTCGCGCCGCCGTTCTTCGGTCAGGGCCGGTATCGGCAGGCGGATGAGGTTGGCTTCGACCTTGGGGGTGAGTCCTAGCTCGGTCTTCTGCAGCGCCTTCTCGATTTCAGGCAGGACCGACCGGTCCCACGGCTGCACCACGATCTGGCGCGGCTCGGGCACCGAGATGCTCGCCACCTGTTTCAGCGGCGTCGGCTGGTCGTAGTAGTTGACCTTGACCCCGTCGAGGATGGCCGGGTTGGCGCGCGCGGTGCGAATGCGGGCGAACTCGGTTTCGAGCACCTCGATGGTCTTGATCATCTTCTGGCGGTATTCGGCATAGACTTTATCTAGCATACAAGACTCCCGATTCGTTTTCCCTTTATGATGTCAAGGATAGCCCTCGGCCGGGTGATGTCAAACACCACGATCGGCATCTTCCGCTCCATGCAGAGGGCGAAGGCGGTCAGGTCCATTACCGCCAGGTGTTCGACCAGCGCCTGCTGGTAGGTGAGCTTCGGCAAGAATTCGGCCTTGGGGTTCTGCTCCGGGTCGCCGGAAAAGACCCCGGACACGCGCGTGCCTTTCAGGAGCACGTCCATCCCGAGTTCGGCAGCCCGGAGGGCGGCGGCCGAATCGGTCGAGAAGAACGGGTTGCCGGTGCCGCCGGAGAGGACGAGTATCCGGCCCTCCTTCAGTGCCTCGCGCGCCTGCCAGATGTCGTAACCGGCCGCCGTTCCCGGAACCGCGATGGCCGAGAAGTGGCGCGCCCGGGTGCGGGAGCCGAGCAGTTCGGTCAGCTTGATACCGTTGATGACCGTGGCGAGCATGCCGGCCTTGTCGGCTGCGGCCTGGTCCATATCACGGGTATCGCGGCCGCGCAGGATGTTGCCGCCGCCCATGACCACGGCCAGCCTGACTCCGCTGCGGTGGGCGGTAGTCAACTGGTCGGCGACCCGCTTCAGCGACTTCGAGTCGCTGAAGCAGTCACCGGATATTTTGAGCAGGACTCGATTGTAGCGCCGGTTACTCACCGAGCTTGAATCGAGCGAAACGCCGGATAAGGGTGTTCTCGCCGAACTTGGCGATGGTTTCCTTCAGGTAGTCGCCGACGGTTTTCTCGGGCACCTTGACGAAAGGCTGCTCGAGCAGGCAGACGTCGGCGTAGAACTTCTCGAGCTTGCCCTGCACGATTTTCTCGACGATATTGGCCGGCTTGCCGGACTGGGCAACCTGTTCTTCGTAGATGCGCTTCTCACGCTCGACGACATCGGCGGTGACGCCGGTCCGGTCGATGGCTACCGGGTCGGCCGCGGCGATGTGCATCGCGAGGTCACGCACGAACCGGCGGAACTCCTGGTTGCGGGCGACGAAGTCGGTCTCGACGTCCACCTCGATTAGCACGCCGAGGCGCTCGCCGGGATGGATGTATGACTCGACCACGCCGGCCGCGGTGGGCCGCTCGGCCTTCTTCGCCGCCTTGGCGATGCCGCGGGTGCGGAGGATTTCGATTGCCTTGTCAACGTCGCCTTCCGCCTGCTCGATCGCGGCCTTGCAGTCCATCATGCCCGCCCCGGTCCGGCGGCGGAGGTCGACGACTTTCTCGGTAGGCTGACTCACGCCACCTCTTCGGTGTCGAACTGCTTCCGGCCTTCCATCACAGCGTTGGCAACCATGCCGGCAACGAGCCCGATGGAACGCAGCGCATCGTCGTTGCCCGGAATCGGGTAGTCGATGCCCTCCGGGTCGCCATTGGTGTCAATCAAGGCGATAACCGGTATCCTAACTCGCTTCGCCTCGGCCACGGCGGTCGCCTCCCGCACCGGGTCAATCACAAAGACCGCGCCGGGCAGCCGGTCCAGGGCCTTCAGGCCGGCAAACACCCGCAGCAGCTTCTTGTGTTCGCGTTGCAGGAGCAGGGCCTCCTTCTTGGTCGTATTGCCGTACTGGCCCTCGTTGATCATCCGTTCCAGGTCGGAAAGGCGGGTGATGCGGGTCGAGAGAACCTCGAAGTTGGTGAGCAGGCCGCCGAGCCAGCGCTCGGTCACGTAGCAGGAACCGCAGCGGGTGGCCTCTTCCTCGATGATCGGCCGGGCCTGCTGCTTGGTCCCGACAAAGAGGATGTCCCGGCCCGCCTCGGTGATGTTGCGCACCGCGTCGTAGGCTAGGCGCATCCGTTCCAGGCTTTTTTCCAGGTCGATGATGAAGATGCCGTGCTTCTTGCCGAAGATGAACGGCTTCATCTTCGGGTTCCAGCGCCGCGAATGGTGCCCGAAATGGACACCGGCCTCGAGCAGTTGCTTGATGGTTAACGTTTGGACCACTGGAAGCCCTTCCTCCTCTTGGCCAGTCCGTACTTCATCCGTTCCTTCTCGCGCGGGTCGCGCTTCAATAGCTCGGCCGTGCGCAGGGGTTTGCGCAGGTCCGGGTTGTAGGCGACGAGCGCCCGGGCAGCGCCCAGGGCCACCGCCCCCGCCTGGGCGGAAAGGCCGCCGCCCGAGCACTTGCACTTGAGGCCGAAGCCGGAAGTGCCGGTGGTCTTGAGGGGCGACATCGCCACAGTCACGAGGTCGGCCCGGCCGAAGTACTTGTCGAGGGGCTGACCGTTGACAACCATGTCGGCGCCGCCCTGAATCAGCCAGACCTTAGCCGTGGCTGACTTGCGGCTGCCGGTGGCAAAGTAGGTTTTGTCCATGTTATCTTGCCGGTGTGAGCTTCTGGGCCTGGTGCTTGTGTTCCGGTCCCGCATAGACGTGGAGCCGGGCTATCCGCTTGGCCTGCAGTTTGTTCTTGGGCAGCATCCGCTTCACCGCCAATTCCAGCGGCCGGGTCGGGAACCGCTCGACCACCTGGGCGTACGTGAACGTCTTCAGGCCACCCGGATACATCGAGTGACGATGATAGAGCTTGGCATCGTACTTGTTGCCGGTTACCTTGATGCCGCCGGCGTTGACCACGACCACGTGGTCGCCGGAGTCGATGTGAGGGGTGTAAATCGGCCGATGCTTGCCCATCAATCGCACGGCAATCTGCGTGGCGAGGCGACCCAGGGTCTGTCCGCCGGCGTCAAACAGATACCATTCGCTCTTTATGTCGTCTTTCCTGGCGACGTAAGTCTTCATCTTAGCTATCCTTATACCAAATTCATGACTGCTGTCAATGTAAACGGGCTCTTTAGAAAGACCGTTGGTGCTGCGCAGACTCGAACCCGGTGTCCCGCGACCGGGCCGCGGCGTCTCGCAGAGGACGGCTATCATACTGATTTCCCGAGACAAATCAATAGCTGAGTTCGCCGCCCGACTGACTCGGCGTGTGTCCGCATTTGCTTGACTTGGGCGGACGCGCTATTATCTTGACTGCCCATGATTGACGACGCCAAGCCGAAGGCGCTGCGGCCGCTATGAAACGAGTGTTTGCCTCGGTGGATGAGGCGCTGCGCGACATCAGGGCCGGGCGTTTCGTCATAGTAGTCGACGACGAGGGGCGCGAGAACGAAGGCGACCTCGTCTGCGCGGCCGGGAAGATCACCGCGGACAAGGTCAATTTCATGGCCCGGTACGGACGCGGGCTCATCTGCGTGCCACTGACCGTGAGCCGGTGCGCGGAACTAGGCCTGCCGCTTCAGACCGAAGGCAACACCGCCCTGCACGGCACCGCCTTCACTGTGTCGGTGGACGCGGCCAAGGGAACGGCGACCGGTATCTCGGCGCATGACCGGGCCGTGACAATCCGGGCGCTCGTGAATCCGAAGACGAAGCCGCTGGACCTGGCTCGACCCGGACACATCTTCCCGCTGATTGCCCAGGACGGCGGCGTACTGGTGCGGGCCGGGCACACCGAAGCGACGGTGGACCTGGCGCGGCTGGCGGGCCTGGGCCCGGCCGGCGTGTTGTGCGAGATCATGGCTGACGACGGGACCATGGCTCGGCTTCCGGTCCTGAAGAAGCTGGCGCAGCGGTTCCGGCTGAAGATTGTCACAATCAAGGATCTGATAGCCTATCGGCGGCAGCAGGAGAAGCTGGTGCGGAGGATCGTCCAGACCGTGCTGCCGACCGAGTACGGCGAGTTCAGGGCCGTTGTCTACGAAGATGTCGTCGAACCTTATGCCCACATCGCGCTGGTGAGGGGCGACGTCCGGGGCAAGGAGCGGGTGCTGGTCCGGGTGCATTCGCAGTGCCTGACCGGCGACGTGTTCCACTCGTTGCGCTGCGACTGCGGAGTCCAATTGGCGCTGGCCATGAAGATGATCGCGCGGGAGGGCCGGGGCGTGGTGCTCTATATGCGGCAGGAGGGGAGAGGCATCGGCATCGAGAACAAGTTGCGGGCGTACGCCCTGCAGGACCAGGGGTTCGATACGGTACAGGCCAATATCGCGCTCGGGTTCGAGCCGGACCTACGCGACTACGGCATCGGCGCGCAGATACTCTCCGACCTCGGGCTTACGAGCATCCGACTGCTGACCAACAACCCCCGCAAGATAATCGGGCTGCGCGGATTCGGACTCGACGTCGTTGAACGGGTGCCGCTCGTCGTGCGGCCGGGCAAGAAGAACATTGGCTATTTGGTCACCAAGCGGGACCGGCTCGGCCACCTGCTTGGTGATTTGGAGAAAGGAGCCGAAGATGGAAACCAGGGAGTTCAAGGGCAAGCTCGACGCAACCGGCCGCAAGTTCGCGCTCGTGGTGTCGCGGTTCAACGAGCTGGTGGGAAAGCAGCTGCTCGCCGGCGCGCTCGACTGTCTCGAACGGCACAACGCCAAGGCGGCTGACGTCGTCTGGGTATCGGGCGCATTTGAGATTCCGGCGGTTGCACTCCGCCTCGCCTCGGCGAAGAAATGCGCCGCGGTCATCGCACTCGGCGCGGTCATCCGCGGCGACACGCCCCACGCCGAGTACATATCCGCGGAAGTGGCAAAGGGCATCGCCCACGTCTATCTCGAGACCGGCGTGCCGGTGGCGTTCGGCGTCATCACGTCGGATACGCTCGAGCAGGCGCTGGAGCGGGCCGGCGCCAAATCCGGCAACAAGGGCTGGACCGCTGCGCTTTCGGCCATCGAGATGGCCGACCTCGAGAAGCAGAAGTTGGCATAGAGCGGAAAGTACGAAGTCCGAAGTGGAAATGACGAAGTCCGGGCGCGACTTTTCGGTCATTTGCCATTTCTCCTCGGTCATTCTCGCATGACTAACCGGCGACTGGCCCGCGAGTGCGCGCTCGAAGTCCTGTACCGGCTGGACCTGGTCGACGCCGAGCCGGAACACACGATTGCCGAGATCCTCCTGCGCAAGAACCCATCGGAGGAGGCCGAGACGTACCTGCGCCGGCTGGTGGACGCGGCTCTGGGCAACCAGCAGGAGATAGACGTTGCCCTGCGCAAGCACCTCACGCGCTGGCGGCTCGAACGGCTGACCGTGCTCGACCGGGCGATCCTCCGGCTGGCCGCTGCCGAAATCCTCTTTTTCGACGACGTTCCGCCCAAGGTGTCAATCAACGAGGCGGTTGAGGTCGCCAAGAAGTACGGCGACGATGAAGCGGGCAAGTTCGTCAATGGGGTGCTCGACAGCATCTTCCAGGAGACCGAGGTTTCCCGGGGCCCGGCGTGAAGCTCGGAATCTTCGCGGACGTGCACGGGAATCTCGAGGCGCTCGAGGCGGTCGTGCGGTTGCTGCGGGACAGGGGTGCGACAGGGTTCATCTGCTGCGGAGACATCGTCGGCTACGGGCCCGACCCCAACCTCTGCGTCGAGACTGTCCGACGCATGCATTGCACCTGCGTAGCCGGGAACCATGACTACGGCGCGGTCGGCAAGGTCCGGGTCGATCGCTTCAACTCGGCCGCGACACAGGCCCTGCTCTGGACCCGCGCTCAACTGACCGAGTCGAACCGGCTCTACCTCGAGAACCTGCCCCTGACTGCTGAGGAAGGACCGCTACTTATCGTCCATTCGACGCCTTCCGCGCCGGACGCCTGGGAATACGTCCTAACCGCGCGTGAGGCCGCAGCCGAGATGGAGCGCTACGCGGGCGGCGTCTGCGTGGTCGGACACTCGCACCAGCCGCTGGCGGTCGAGCGCCTGCCGGGAAAGCCGGGGCGGCTGGTCCGCCCGGACGGCTTCGCCATCCGGCCGTACGCCAAATACTTCATCAGCGCCGGCAGCGTCGGCCAACCCCGCGACGGCGACCCGCGAGCGTGCTGCCTGCTGTACGACGACGACGCGCAGGGGATGACGTACCTTCGCGTGCCATACGACATCCCGGCGGTGGCGGCGAAGATCCGCGCCGCCGGTCTGCCCGAGGACCTCGCTTCGCGCCTCGAATCCGGCCGCTGAACGGATGGCGGGCAGCAGGCAGTAGACAGCCGACAGCAGACAGTAAACAGGGGTCTGGATTTCGGTCCCGCAGCAGGAATCTGCGTTCATCGGTGCTGGTCTGTTGCCAGCCTCCGCGTCCGCAGTTCTGAGTCCCAGTATCTGCAATCCGGTTTCTGAATTGCCGAGGTGCCTTTG
>CAYOCZ010000153.1:0-5237 GCA_964402475.1 uncultured bacterium
CGTGCGAAGCGCCGCGCAGCCCTCGCGCGTCGTGCGCGCAAGCTCCGGCGTCATATCGCGGTAGGGCAGCGGCTCGGGAAGGGCACTCACGCGGTTCATTGGTTCTCCTAAGCTGCGGGTTCGGACGCGGTCGGTGACATGGGTATCGTTAGCCCGCCCGCAGGCGACGCGGCCATCGGCGCGTTCTGCGGAGCGCCCGGCGGCGGCGGCTCATTCGGCTGTGGCTCTGGCGGCGCGCCCGCCCCCTGCTGCATCGCGCCAGCCTTCGCCGCCTCATGGGCCTCATAGTGCTTGTTCCACTCCGAGATCGCCTCAGCCCCCATGGCCTGAGCGGCTTGGATGATCTCCGGCCGGCTCATCGCCTGCTGGTGGAACTCATGGGCGTCGGCACCGAGGACTCCACGGAACTTTCCGCTGCGCACGAACTCGATGTTCTCCCACTCCGCGTCGTTCACCGGCGGACCGCCGTACTGCTCGGCATCGGGAATCCGAAGCATCTTCGCGTGCGTGCGCATCGCCAAGCCGACCGGGAAGCCCTGCGCCTGCCCCCACAACTGGGCGAAGTTCACAAACTTCTGCTCCTGGAGCGCCGGGTTCACAACGACTGGCCGCGTGTCGAAGGTCAACGGCTCGAAGCGCGTACCGATCATGTCCGGGTTAATGACTGCCCACGCATCCGCCCCCTTCTTGCCTGCAATCCGCGCGTAGGTCGGCGCAGTGATGAACTGCCTGTCGAGCGCCAGCAGCTTCTCGCCCACCTGCGCGAAGCACAGGCCCATCTCCTCCGACTCCATCGTCTGGCGAATAGTGCCCATCTCAACGGTCGTCGCCAGGCCCCTCGCGGTGTCTGGCGTCTGAGCGTTTGCGTTGCCCATCATCGGGTCCGTATTGCCAAAGTTGAGCGTCGCGTCGCTCCGAAGCTCGTCCACCTCTCGATAGATCGTCGCGCCAGGGTCGGCGAAGTCGATGTGATGCACCTGCTTCGCCGGGTCGTAGTAGCCGTTCAACTCCACAAACCCGCCCGGCTGCGAGAGGAAGTCCCGCGCGTGCAGGCCCCCTTGGGTCGAGATGATCGTGATGCCGCTGACGCTACGCGAGAGCGCGGAGATGCGCAGGTTCACCAGCACGTTCATTTCGTGCTGGGCGCCCGCCATCTGTTCCACTTTGGACAGGCCGAATAGCTCGTTCGCCAGCGGGATGGGCTTCACGAGCACGTAGCCGATGCCTGCCATAAGCCCAGGGTGATCCTCGCCGACCTCGTCTAGGAGCGTCAGACCGGCACCCGGCTTACCTGCCGACAGGATGTAGCGCGGCTCCGGCCAGTTCTCGCTGAAGGCGTAGATGCGCACGAGGCGGTCGTTTGCCCGCGTGGTGCCGTAGCCCGACGTGCTGAGCTTGCCCACATCCATCTGCTGGCGCTTGATCCAGTCGTCGTTGTCCGTGACTCCGCCGGACACCTCGTCGATCTTCTTCCGCAGCTTTTTGGTGTCGAGTTCCCCATTGCGCTTGTAGAACGTGCGGTTCCACCCGCGATTCTTGCTGCTCATGATCCAGTCGATGAGCGCATCGTCGGGCATGATCAGCAATTCGGCACAGGCGCGTATCGGCTGCGTGTCGTTCTCGCCGTCGATGCTCCGGCCGAACGGGTCGGGGAACCAGTTGGGCCACGGAACGATATTGACCCGTGCCCTGTCTTCCGCCGGCCTTCGCGGCCCCACCCGGTTGAGCTTGCCGAACGCCCACGTCCGCCTGCCGCCCTTCTCCGCAACGTCGTCTGGCACTCCGTCTGGATAGGCCGTGCCGTCCACGTGCGGAATCTGCCCCCAGGTGGGTGCATACCGCCGCATCCATTCAACCCGCAGAATGCAGGTTCCATACAGGAATGCCTCGCGGAGGACGGGGCCTATCAGTTTCGGCGCCCGCACGTCCCGTATCCACTGGTTGTGCAGAAGGTGCTGCACAGCAGCGGCATGCTTCCACATCATGTCCTTATCGCAGAAGTCAATGTCGTCGATGTACGGCACGACTCGCCACGGTGGGTCAGCGTTCAGGATAGCCGGACGCTCCCTAGCGACGCTGTTCTCCACCTCGTAATGCGTCAGCGCCCTGAACACCGAACTGTCCAGCGGGAAGTCACCACCGGGGCCGGGCAGCGCGTCGGTCCCCTTGAACATCTTCGGGTCGTGGATGTTGTGGTAGTACCTGTAGCCACGCGGCCACACCTCATCGCGCAGAATGCTCGACGATGCCTTCGAGTCCTGCACCATCTGCTCGATATGCGCCGAGAGATCGTTGTCGTCTTTGTACACGTCGTCGCTGAAGTAGCTCATCCAAGTGCCCTATAAGCGGAGACGATGGAGTTCATTTGCTCCGCGCGCCGGCTGGTCGCGGCCATCGCGGGCCGCCCTGCCCTGCTTCTGCCGTCCAGCAGCCAGATTGGCGGCATCTCTCTGCGCTTTTCCACCTCCCTCGGCTTCAACTCCGGGTGGTGCAGCGCGAAGTAGCGCGAGCAGTCGTTTGAGTGCTTGTACTCTTCCTCGTACTTCTCGCCGCTCGGCAAAAACTCCGCGTGCTGCTTGAACGCCCAACACAGATACGACTCCCAGCCGTTCGGGCAGCGCGGGACCACGACCCGCAGGCGCGGCCATGGGAACGCCCCATCGCGCGCCGCCAGGAGAGCCGCTACCAACTCCACGCCAGCGTCCACAGCCCCCTTGCTGTTGTCGCCAGGAACGAAGCCTGTGAAGCCGCATGCCTCCCGCATGCCCTGCGCATACTGCTCGATCACGCTCGGCCCGCTGTCGGGCTTGTCGGCCATGTGCGGGTCGAAGAAGTACACGCTTGGGTTGAGCTGACTGTGAATCTCAGCCACGGCAGGAAGGTGAGCGGGCACCCGTGCCCCCGCGCGGTAGTACTCCGCGAACTGGATGATGTCGCCTTCTACCATGTCCAGTTCCTCGACGGCGTGGCGGCAGAGGAAGTAGTACTCAATCGCCGTCGGGGCTGCCTTGCCGTAGTCCATACCCGCCTCGATGATCCCGTACTCCTTATCCCGAAGCGTGACGAATATCTGCGGATCAACGTCCTCGCCGTCCATGTAGGCATTGGCGTGCTCGTCGAGCTCGTTGTAGACGATGCCCTGCATACCCGCCCATTCGCCCTCGATCTGAGATGCGTAATCCTGCGGGCTGAGCAACTTGCATTTCGCCTCGAGGCCTTCGATTAGCTGCTTGGCACGGTCCGGCCTGCCTGCTGCCTCCTCTAGCCGTGCCATTCCGTAGACGTTCTCGCGCGTGCTGATCTTGAGCCGCGTCACGTTTGGGTCCTTGCTCATGATTATGCGCTGTCGCACCCAGCCCATGGGGTACTTAGAGAGCCGAGCGTCCATAGTCATTGCGCCCCATATCTTGGCACCGGGAGCGAGTATGGTACGGGCGCCGGTCAACTGGTCGAAGAGGTCTTGCGGTGGGACTTCACTGAGGCACGCGATGTTCAACCGGACGGATTGCGATCTGGATTCATCTTGTCTATGACCCGTATAGGTGCAGCCCTGAACCCAGCCGCCGTCCGCAAGGTGCAGCGTCGAATCCTTCTGGTTGTACCCGGAGCCGTCCGCGCTCCTGGATGTGTTGCGGAAGTCCACGGGGATCATCTGAAGGAGAACCGGCAGGATCACCTTCTCCCATGTCTGGTTCACGGGAACGTAGTAGCGGCAGCGGATGGGCGGCTCGGGAACGAACGCAAGGCTGCCTTCGAGCGAAAGCGGCTCGATCCGAGTCACTGCGATAGCAAGCCGCGTGCAGAGGATGTAATCCTTTCCAGCTTGGTTTCCGCTCGTTACGAAGCAGACCATGTGGTCATCGTTGAAGAACTTCCGCTGCATCGGCCACGGCTCGAAGCCGAGTAGATTGGCCGCAGGGCTTTCAACGAGTAGCTGGCGGCTCAGCGACTCTATCCGCGCGTCGAGTTCATCGTCCTCGATCTCGCTCGGCAGTAGGTCGGTATCAGGCTGTGCCAAGGCCGGCTCCTGGAGCTATGATGGGAGGTTGCTCGGGCGTCGTGCTGTCGCCCTCTCTGGCCTGAACACGCTGCTTCTTCGCACCCTTGAGCTGGCGCAAGAGGGCCGCCTTCTGCCGTTCGGCGGCGGCGTCGAACCTGCCCTGCTTCGTGCGCGCCAGGACTTTCACCGCCGTCCCGCCGAGGTCAGAGATACCCCGCGCGTTCGTCTCCGGGTCGCGCAGCTTCTCTGTCACGGCCTCGATTGTGGCCTGTTCCATTTCAGCCAGCGCCTTGTCGCGGTTGAACAACGCCTGGTCGGCCTGGACGGCTGCGGCGGCCTGAGCGTGCTCGGCGCGGCACGTCTCTGCCTGCATGAACTCGAACGCCTCGAAGCTCCCGCGGAGCCGCGCAACGCGGCCCGCGACGGCCCGGTTGGACGCCTTATCGCCTTCGAGCTTGAACGCCTCGCGGTAGGCTCGATACACGGCGTCGCGGTCGCGCCCGTCGAGGCGAGCCAACTGCCGAAGGAATGCCTTCGCGGGAACGCTCAGGGCCATCGCACCGTCCTTAAATGCCGACGCCGCCCCATGGGGGACGGCGCCTTTCGATTCATTCCACACTTCGTTCGACGGGATCAAACTATCTGCATGGGGCAACTATCCGGCTTTCCCGGACGGTTCGATGATGCGTGCCTATCTCGACGGCGTCTTGCTGGGAGGGGGCGCCTGCTCCACGCCCACCTTGACCCTGATGAGATGCCTCTTCTCTACCCTGCTCTGTGCTTTTTCCGCGCGTGCCGCCTGCGGGAATCTTCTGTCCGACGCCGCAGTTTCGCATGCGCGCTGCCGTCGTAAGCCCGATGGCTCGCCAGCCGTGACCGCCGCGCGCAGGCATCGCACTTCTTCCGCCAGCGACCCAGCGGCGCCCCGCAGCCGCACACCCGAAGCATGCCAGACACAGGCTCATGTTGCCCAAGCGCGTGAGGCGTCAATTTCGGCTTTCGGAAGGGCTTATGCAGGCGAGGGGCACAATTGATGCACACGCCAGGGTGTGTGTGACTGCTGCCGCTCCACCGCCCGTGGGAGATCATCCACTCAGGGCCGTCGAGCGGACGGCGGCATATCAGACACGCCACTACGTCGTACACGCTCGTGTCGGGCATCGGCTCCCCCAGGCAGGTTCGGGGCGCAGTTTCCGACTCCGTCTACCATTATGCTGTGTGAAAACACACATGTCAA